>JAAAPH010000424.1 GCA_009908415.1 Bacteroidota bacterium | reverse complement strand
GCTCTATCTGCGTGACGGGCGCTGGGCGGATCGACAGGTGGTGCCGGCCGATTGGGTCGCCGCCAGCCGCCGCATCCACATCGACGTGCCGTACGAGCCGGTCGCCGGCTACGGGCTGAGCTGGTGGATCCCGAGCGGGCCGCTGCAGGCGTACGAGACGTACCTCGCCGCCGGGGCCGGCAGCCAGTCGATCATGATCCTGCCCGCGCTGGACATCGTCTTCGTGCTGCGCGCCTCGGCGGTGCTGGAGCGCGGCGTCAACGGGCTGGAGGTGCGCGACATTCTGATGCGGCTTCTGGACGCGCGGACCGAACCAGGCCGGAAAGCGCCTGCCCTCGTTCCGTGGACCGAATAGAACCGCCGTGCGGCACCGCGCACTCGCCATGCGCCATCGCACATGCGCAGCGGCGTGCAGGTGCGCCTGCGGGCGCTGAGGTGCCCTGCGCGTTGTGGCGTGCCGCTTGTGCGCTTTGCAGGCATGCAAAGCGGCTTCCCGATGGATCCTGCCTCCACCCCCAATCTGCGATGTTTCGTTCCTACCTCCGTCTCGCAATCCGCACCCTCCGCCGCCGCCTCGGCTACACCGCCGTGAACGCGCTCGGCCTCACGGTAGGTCTCGGCTGCTGCGCCCTCGTGGCCGTCTTTCTGCAGTACGAGCTCTCGTGGGATCGCCACCACGAGCATGCCGACCGGATCTATCGCCTCATCAGTAGCCAGCCGGGCGATGAGGACTTTTCGACGATTATCTTTGGGCGGGGGAACGCAAGCGGCGACGCGCAGCGCGCCTATGCCGAGCAGCTCGTCGCCGAGGTTCCCGAGATCGACCAGGCCACCAACTACGTGATCCTGGACGACCCGCGGTTCGTCACGACCGAAGACGGCGCCACGTTCGAATCGGAGCGCCAGCTGGCGACGAACACCGGGCCAGCCTTCGCGGACCTCTTCACGTTCGAGCGGGTCGCCGGGGCGCCACTGGCGGAGGCGCTCCGCGCACCCGGATCGGCCGTGCTCACGGCCTCAACGGCCGAGCGCTACTTCGGCAGCGCAGATCCCATCGGCCAGACGCTGACCGTGGGCTCGACCGATGTCACGGTGCGTGCGGTGGTGGCCGATCCGCCGTCCAACTCGCGCATCACATTCGACCTCGCGCTGCAGCTCCGCGAGGTGCCTAACTGGGGCGCGTACCACTACGTCCGCCTCGCCGCGGGCGCGGATCCCGAGGCCGTCGCGCCCAAGGTGACGGCCGTGCTCGACGCGGTCAACCCGCGCCGCCTCGACCGCGAACCCGGAGCGCGGTACGCCGAGCGCTTGCAGGCGCTGACAGACATCCACTTCGCCAAGCGCGCGCTCTACGACGCGAGCCCGCACCGCGACCCGGCCTATCTGTGGGTGTTCGGCGCCATCGGGGTGCTGATTCTCGTGATCACGACCATCAACTACGCGAACCTGGCGCTCGCGCTCTACGCGGATCGGAACGCCGAGATCGGCATCCGGAAGGCGCTCGGCGGTCACCGCGAGCAGATCGCCGGGCAGTTCCTGGCGGAGGCGGGCCTGCTGGCCATGGGCTGCGTGCCGCTCGCACTGGGCGTGTGCGCGGCGGCGCTGCCAGCCTTCAACGGATTGATGGGCACCGCCATTGGCGGGGCGCGCTTGCTCCAGCCGTCGATCCTTGGGGCGATGGTCGCTTTGGCGCTGGGGACGGGCCTGGCGGCCGGCGGCTACCCGGCGTTCGTGCTCGCGCGGAAGAAGACGGTGGACCTGTTCGATCGCGCGCTGTCCTCCGACGGGCGGAAGCGGTGGTCGCTGCGGCATAGCTTCATCGCGCTCCAGTTCGTCGTGCTCATCGGCCTCGGGAGCCTGAGCTGGATCGCGGTCGACCAGCTGCGCTACATGCAGGGCGAGGCGCTGGGCTATCCGACCGACACCGTGGTGCGCACCAACTTCTCGGGTGACAGCACGGCGTACCAGCAGTTTCGTCAGCGCCTCTCGGCGTCGTCGGCGATCCAGGCGGTGGGCATGGGCAGCGCCGAGGGGGTGCCGCGGACGCCATCGAGCCGCGCGCCCTTCGCGATCAGCGGCGCCGACCGGGAGTATGCCAGCGGCGCCAGCCGGGAGGTGGACGTCCACTGGTTCGACGTGATGGGCATCGAGCACCCCGCCATCGAGGCGATGCAGGCCGACGGGGCGCGGGCGCCGACGCGCTACTTCGTGAACCCCGCCGCCGCCCGCCTCGCGTCCGACGACGACATCGCGGTGGACCGCGTCGCGCCCGGCGCCACGTTCAATTTCACCCGATCGGGCGCGCCGCCGTACCCGATTGCGGGCGTGCTGCCCCCCATCCACCTGAACTCGATGCGGCAGTCGGTCGACCCCGCGCTCTACGAAGTGACAGCCGCGCCGCGTTACGGGTACAACGTGCTGGTGCGGCTCGTCCCCGGCCGCATCGACGACGGGCTCCAGGCGATCCGCGCGGCGTGGCCTGACGTGCAGCCCGACACGCCACTCCGGACGACCTTCCTGGACGAGGACGTGGCGCAGCTCTACGAACAGGAAGCGCGATTCACGACGCTCAGCAGCGTGCTGGCCAGCCTTGCCATCCTGCTGGCCGCCCTCGGCCTCGCCAGCCTCGTCGCCTACCTCACGCGCCTGCGGATGAAGGAGATCGGCATCCGCAAGGCGCTGGGCGGCTCGGTGGCAAGCATCGTGGCGCTGCTGAACACGGAGTACGTGCAGATCGTGAGCGCGGCGTTTGTGGTGGGCGCGCCGCTGGCATGGTGGGCGGCGGAGGCGTGGCTGGGGCAGTTTGCCTACCAGGTGGGGTTGTCGCCGCTCGTGTTTGTCGGCGCGGGGCTCGGGGCACTGGCGGTGGCGGTGCTGGCGGTGAGCACGCAGGCGCTGCGGGCCGCGCGGGTCGACCCCGCGACGGTGCTACGGTCCGAGTGAACGCGTCGATTTTCCATCCCTGTCTGATTCTGATTCGCTATGCTGCATCGGGTACTCTCCGTCCTCCTCGTTATAGGCTTGATGGCGCTGACGCCCGAGTCCAGCGCCGGGCAACGTGTCGACGCGCGGTGGACGCTTCAGCCCGAGCGTACGGCACCGGAGCTTCGGTTCGGGCGGAGCGTGGCGGTTGCGGACGAGACCGTGGTTGTGGGCGCCCCGGGTGACATCACGAATGGAGAAAAGTCCGGCGCCGTGTACGTGTTCGAGCGCACCGGCGATCGGTGGGCGCGGACGAAGTTGGTGCCGCCCGACGGCGAGCCGGACGCACGCTTCGGCTGGAAGGTAGCCATCGAGGACGGGCGGATCGCGGTGACGGCGCCGTGGGCCACCAACCCGGTGGCGGACCGCTCCGGGACGGTCTACCTCTACGAGAAGACGAGCGGCGCGTGGCGGCACGAACTGTTGCGCGTGAGCGACCCGGCCGTCGAGGGGCAGATCGGACGCGGCTTGGCGATGGCCGGGGGCCGAATCGTTGCCGGCGCGCCGTACGACCGCACGGTCCACGGCGACGGGGCGGGCTCCCTCGTTGTCTTCGAGGAGACAGCGGACGGATGGTCGTCGGAGACGCTCGTGCCTGCGCAGGGCAGTCCCGACGCCTGGTTTGGCCTAACCGTGACGGCCACCGCCGACCGCATCGCCGCAGGCGCCTACCACACGCGGCAGGCGAGCGGTCCGGAAGCCGGAGCCGCCTCTGTCTTCGAGCGCACCGCCGAGGGCACGTGGCACGAGCGGCCCCTCGCCCCGATTGTCGGGCCGGCACGCAAGGATCACTTCGGCCGGGCTGTCGCGGTGCGGGGGGAGCGCGTGTTCGTCGGCGCCGAAGAGGACGACAACGCCAATGGGACGAACGCCGGCGGCGTGTTCGCGCTGCGGCTCGACCGGCCCGAGGCATCGCCCGAACTCATCATTCCGCCCGACGGCGCGCCCCGGTCGTACCTCGGCTTCGCACTGGCCACGACGGACCGCTACCTCGCGGCGTCCGAGCGTGCGGAGGTGCGCCTGTTTGCCCTGTCGGACGAGGAGGCGACGAACGGGAAGAAGCTCAGCGTGCTTTTGGGTGAGGTGCTGCCGGGCGGCGTCCTGGCCCTGGCGGGCGACGGGCAGCGGCTGGCCGTGGGCATGCCGTTTGCCGACGGCGCGCATCCGAATTCAGGCGCCGTCGTGGTGGTCGACGTCGTACCTTGAGGAGCCGCATCGCTTCTTCCGTCCCGGCTCGTCGCATCCCCGGCTCGGTTCGTCGCACGGGCCATGACGCGGGGCGGCGGCGCTCGTTAACTATACCGCGCTCCGTTCGTGGCTGCCGTCGCTGACCTCCCCACTGCACCGTCGCTGTTCATGCTCCGCTCCTCGCTCCGTCTCGCCGCCCGCGCGCTCCGTCGCCGGTTCGGATACACGCTGATCAGCAGCTTGGGCCTCACCGTCGCGCTGGCCTGCGCCGGCATCGTCACGCTCTACCTCCAGGTGGAGACGCGCTACGACACGTTCCACCCCGGCGCCGACCGCATCGGGCGCGTGTACGCGAACACAATCGGGACGCCACCGCTGGACGCCTACCGGCGGACGAACGGGCTCATGGCGCGGCGCCTCGAAGAGCGCGTGTCGGGGCTGGCCGGCACCACCGCGCTCCACAACCACGGGCGCCCCGTCTTTGTGCAGACTGACGGCCCGCAGACGCGGGGTGACGACCGCTTCCAGTTGGATCCCAACCGGGCGTACTACGTGCCGGCCGGCGATGGCTTCTTCGACGTGTTCGAGGGGTTCGAGGTGATCCACGGCGACGCCAACGCGCTCCAGGCGCCGGGCGGGGCCGTAATCACCGCGTCGCTCGCCGAACGCCTCTTTGGGCGGATCAACGCCGTGGGCGAGACCTTCACGCTGTTCTTCGGCACCGCGCGCCTCGGACCACGCCGCACCGACGAGAGCTACGAGACGCTGACCGTCCGCGCCGTGACCGACGACGCGCCGGCCCGCTCGCACCTCACCTATCAGGTCATCTACAGCACGCCCACGCAGGGGTACACGGGGTGGAGCGGCGCCTTCACCTACGTCAAGCTCACGCCCGGCGCCGACAAGCAGGCCGTCGTGGATCAGGTGCTGCCGGCGTGGAACAGCCTGCTGGACGCCCGCGACCCGGAGCAGTACGAGGGCGCTTTCGAGCCGATTACCGACATCCACCTGAACCAGACGGGGACGCGCTACCTGTGGGCGCTCGGCATCCTGGCCGTGGTGATCCTGCTCGTGGCCGGAGCGAACTACACCCACCTCGTCGCCGCGATGATGGCAAGCCGCAGCCGGGAGGTGGGCGCTCGCAAGGCGCTGGGGGCACACAACAGCGAGGTGGCCTGGCAATTCATCCTCGAATCGGTGGTGATTGCGCTGGGGGTGCGTGCCGCTGGCCATCGGGCTTGCCTCGGCGCTGACGCCGGCGTTCAACCGGCTGATGGACACGGCCATTCCGGTGGCCGGCGGGCTGCCGGCGGCCTGGGGCGGCATGGCGGTAGGGGCCGTGCTCTTCGGTGTTGTGGCCGGCCTCTACCCGGCGTGGAGCGTGGCACGGCGAAGCACGATGGAGCTATTCGCCGGGTCAGATTTTGGGCGCAGCGGCGGGCGCGGCCTGACGGTGCGGCGGGGGCTCGTCGTGATCCAGTTCACGCTTTTCATCGCGCTGGGCGCGGCGGCCCTCCTGATGCAGCAGCAGGTGGACGTCCTCCAGGAGCAGGATCCCGGGTTCGATGCCGAGGGCCTCGTCGAAATTACGAACGGAGCAGCCCTAGTGGGTGCTCGCTCCGATGGGGGCGGCCGGGAGGTAGGGGCGTCGCAGGCGTTCCAGCGGGAGCTGCTGCGCAGCCCGAATGTCGAAGCCGTAACGTCCGGCCCGCAGTTTCTCCGCGCCCGGGAGTATCCGCTGACCTTCCGCCGGACCGACATCGCGGAGGAGCCCACCGTAGAGGCCGCGCGCCACGTCATCAGTCCCAACGGCCTGGAGGTGCTGGGCGTGGACGTGCAAGCCGGCCGGTACTTCGAGATGCCTGCCGCCAATCGGCCGGATAGCGTCGCCGTCGTGAGTCCCCGCGTGATGGAGGCGCTGGGGTGCGACGCGCAACGCCTCGGCCCCGACTGCCAGGTCCGCCTGGATGAGGGGACTGAGGTGGATGCGTCGCTGCCGGTGGTCGGCGTCGTAGACAACGTCCGCTTCGGATCGGCGAGCAACAGCGACGTGCCCGCCGTCTTCTACCTTGTGGAGCAGGCACGCCGCGGCCCGCAGTACTGGCACGACGTCTTCGTCCGCTTCCGCGACGGGGTGTCGCGCCGCGAGCAAATCGCCACGCTCGAAGCGGCGTGGACGGCGTTCGTCCCGGACCGCCCCATGCAGTACGAGGTGCTAACGGAGCGCATCGAGGCGTTCTACGCCCAGGACCGCCGCTTGCGCACCCTGAGCCTGGCCCTCACGGGCGTCGTGCTCGTGCTCGTCGTGCTCGGCCTCCTGGCCATCACCGCCTACCTGACGCGCCTCCGCCTGAAGGAGGTCGCCATCCGGAAGGCCCTGGGAGCCACCATCCCGAGCGTGCTCGCGCTGCTCAACCGCGAGTTCGTCACGCTGGTGGGCGTGGCCTTCGTGATCGGGAGCGCCGCGGCGTATATCGGCATGAGCCGCTGGCTGGAGGGCTTCGCGACGCGCATTGCGCCATCCCCGCTCGTCTTCCTCGGCATGGGCGTCGCCGCGCTGGTGCTGGCGCTGGGCGCTGTCACCTGGCAGTCGCTCCCCGCCGCGCGCGTCGACCCGGCGCGCGTGCTGCGGGCGGAGTAGACCGTCGCCCCGTCCCCACTCATTTCCACATCACCCCTGTTGCCATGACTCACCCCCGCACAACGCTTTGCGCCCTGCTGCTCGTCGCTGGGCTGATGGGGGCCCTCGTCGCTGAGGCGCTAGCGCAATCCACGCCGGCCGCCAACCGCTACACCACGGGCGACATGTATCTGCAGGTCGACGTCGTGGGCACCGACCTCGATGCGCAGACGACCACGCTCGCCATCCGCTGGGATGCCTCGTGGCGCGACGCCGAAACTCGGGACGCCGCCTGGATCGTGCTGAAGGGCCAGCGCGACGACGGCCCCTTGCCCCCGCTCCAGGTTCGTGCCGAGCCGACGGTAATGGCCAACCGTTCGTCTGACGGCGCGCAGGCGGCATTCGACGTGCCCGGCGACCGCGTGGGGTTCTTCGTGCACCGGGCCGCACCGGGCGAAGGCGCCAACCGCTGGCGGATCCGGGTGCCGTGGATCGCCGACGCAGCCGACCGCGTGACCGGCGTGCAGGCCTTCGGCGTGGAGATGGTGCACGTGCCGACGGGGGCGTTCGAGGCCGGCACGGCCCGCTCGCTCCGCGCCCGAAAGGCCGCTCGGGGGGATGGGTGGATCCGCTTCACGCCGCCCGCCCCGCTCAGCGCGCTCTTCCGGGCCGATCCGGACGGCGAGGATGGCTACGGCGGTTCCTATTCCGTCACGTCGGAGGCGCCCATCGCCATCGGCCCCGACGCCGGGAATCTCTACTACCTCGACGCGCGGTTTCTGAGCGACGACTTCACGTCGGGCGACAAGACCGGCACGCTGGCGGCCGGCTTTCCGAAGGGCTACGCGGGCTTCTATCAGATGAAGTATGAAGTCACGCAGCAGCAATACGTCGACTTCCTCAACGGTCTTTCGCCGAAGCAGGCCCCGCGGCGCGCGGCGCCTGACTCCGCTGCGACGCGGTTGCCCAACGCACGGCATAGCATCACCAAACGCGACGGCCGCTTTCAGACGGCGCATCCGCACCGGGCCGCCAGCCTCCTCTCGTGGGCCGACGCGCTGGCGTGGGCCGACTGGATGGGCCTCCGCCCGATGACAGAACTGGAGTTCGAGAAGTCCGCCCGCGGCCCGGAGCCGGTTCGCTTCCGCGAGTTCGTGTGGGGCGCTACCGAGCAGCGCGCGGACGGCTTCGCCGTCGACGAGCGGATTCTCGCACCCGGTGGTGCGCTGGCTGCGGCCGAGGACGGCACGGAGCGGGTCGATGGCAACATCCACATCTTAATGCGTCCGGATGAGGGCGTGGACAACCTGTGCACGCCGGGCGGCGACAACTACCATCCGTGGTATCCGGCGTGCCGCGAGCTGCAGGGCGGCGAGGCCGGATGGGGCCCGCTGCGCGTCGGCATCCACGGCGTGGATTCGGGCGGCGACCGCGTCGCGGCCGGCGCCGGCTACTACGGCGCGATGGACCTCGGCGGCAATGTGGCCGAGCAGGTCGTGACGCTTGGGCATCCGCAGGGACGCGCCTTCCGCGGTACGCACGGCGACGGGCGCCTCACGGCCGCGGGCACCGCCACCAACGCCGACTGGCACGCCGATGCCGACACGCTCTTCTTCGCCCGCCGCGGCGCCGGGTGGACGAGCCACCCCAACCACGCCCGCACGGCTGACCGGTTCGGCGCACTCAGCCAGGCCGGTCGGGCGCGCTCCTACGCCAGCGGCTTCCGCGCCGTGCGCACGGCCCCCGAGTAAGCTCTAGTCTGGTCTGCACCTGCGACGGACGAACGGATTCCCTTTCCCTACTCACGCGATTCTCGCTGCCATGTCCTCCCAATCTCTGCTTGCTCTCGCCTTGCTTCTCCTGGGCGCGGCGCCCGCTGCGGCACAATCGGCGGTGCCCGACACCGCGTCCACGCTCCAGCGCGGCGAGCGCGTCGTGCTCGTGGCGTCGCCGCTGTTCACCAACGACAATCTGGGTCACGCCTACGAACAGGATCTCGACGGCTTGCGCAGCCGCCCCGTGGTGGACGCTCCCGTCGAGACGCGCCCTGGCGGTGACACCCGCACGTGGCTGCGCAAGCAGGACGATGCGTTTCGCCTGAACGTGGAAGGGACGGCGAAGGGGATGATAAACCGGCCAGTGACCGTCGGCGACCGGCGGTCGGTGCAGCTCGTGATGTACCAGGTCGACTCCATCGCGGCCCTTCCCGAATCCACCGTGCTGCCGGCGCCCGAGAACTTGGCCAACGACGAGGCCCTTCTGCTCTCCGAGGTGCACTACGGCTGGTCGTTCACCGTGGTCATCGTGGGCACGACGCGCACGCTCACCAACGGCGTGTATGCCGACCTGCAGCGGCGCGTGGAGGCGGGCACGCCCATCGAGCCGGTGCTGCGCGCTAACGATTTGGGCGCCGTCACCTCGTCGCGCGGCCTCGGCTTTGGGGTTCGGACGCCGCTGCCGGATCCCCTTCCACTCTCGTGGGACGACCTCCAGCAGCGCTTCGACCGGGCCGATCCGCAGCCGGTGCTCGCTGAATACACGCTGCTTCGCCCCCTCCGCCCCAAGCCGATTCCGTTCCGGGATTAATGCGCCTCCAAATGGTTGCGCTATTTGTGAACAGAGAGTCCATTGAGGCCCGCTGGTGTTCGTTTTTGCCTTGATGCAAAAACGAACTAGACGAGCGAAGCGACTCACGAAGTAAAAAAATCAAGGCTGTGAAGAGAACGACTGACCGTCTTCTGGTCCTGCTAAAATCATCGAAACTCGGTCGCTTTGCTTCCTCAAACAGCGATGATTTTTGGCCGCAGGCCCGCCTGACTGTCCGAGACGTCGTTCTCTTCAAGGCCGAGGAAGGACACTGCCCACCGAAAGATCAGCCACGCGCTCGACGCTTCGAAATCGACAAACCTCACTCAAAATGGATCGCTGGATTGAAGAAGTCTCGCCGATTGCACGAAAGACTGACTGAGATTGCACCACGCCGGATGCGCGTCCCTATTCGCGACTCGCCACTCCCAACTCGCCCCTCGCACCCCGATGTTTAAAACCGACCTCACCCTCGCCCTCCGCAGCCTGCGCCGCCGCGTCCGGTACGCGCTCACCAACGGCCTCGGCCTCACGCTGGGCCTGGCGTGTGCACTGCTCGTGGCGCTCTACCTCGGCCACGAACTCCGCTTCGACGCCTTCCACCCCGAGGCGGAGCGCGTCCACCGGCTCTACAAAGAGATTGAGGGCCGCACCGACCGGTACGCCCTTGAGAATCCATTTCTCGGGGGTGAACTGGAAGACGGCGTCGCACCCATAGCGGCCCACACGGCGCTCAGTCCCAACTTCCGTCCGGCCTTCGTGGAGGTGGGCAGCCGGCGCTTCCAACAGGACCGCAAGACCGTCTTCTACCTGAAAGCCGGCGACGCCTTCTTTGACGTGTTCGGCGGGTTCGAGATGCTGCAGGGCGATCCGGCGTCGGCCCTCGCGCAGCCCGACCGCGCGATCCTGACGGACGCGACGGCACGGCGCTACTTTGGCCCCGACTACGGCACCCTCCTGGGCGAAACGCTGCACGTCGGCGACGCCACCCTCACCGTGTCGGGCGTGGTGCGCGTGCCCACCCGCTCGCATCTTCAATTCGACATCCTGCAGAGCTACGCCGAGCACGCCGGGAGCAATGCCACGCACTACACCTACCTCAAGCTCACCCCGGGAACGCGCCCCGATGCCGTCCGCACGCAGATCGACGCGACGTATGCGACGGTCTACGGACAGTTGGAACGCGGCTTCCCGCCGGAGCGCGTGTCGTACGGCCTCGAACGGCTGACGGACATCCACCTGCACACGACCGTGAGCCGTCCCATCACGACGCCCACCGACGTGCGCTACCTGTGGGCGTTCGGCCTGCTGGGCGTCATCGTGCTGCTCGTGGCGGGCGTCAACTACACGAACCTCGCCGTGGTGATGGGCGCCGACCGCAGCGCGGAGGTGGGCGCGCGCAAGGCCCTGGGCGCCCTCCCGCAGCAGATCACGAAGCAGCTGCTGGTGGAGTCGGTCCTGATGGCCGTGCTGTGCGCGCCGGTCGCCCTGGGCGCCGTCGCCGCGCTCCAGCCCGCGTTTAATCAGCTCATGGGGACGCAGATTGCGAACCCGCTCGGCACGCCATGGGCGTGGGCGGCCGTCGTCGGGCTGGCGCTCCTCGTGGGCCTCGGCGCCGGACTCTACCCGGCGTTCGTGATGGCGCGCACGTCCACCACCGACCTCTTCGACGGCTCGGCGTTTGCCCGAACAGGCGGCATCAGCGTGCGCCACGGCCTCATCGCCGTGCAATTCGGCGTCCTGATCGCGCTCGTCAGCGGCGCGGTACTCGTGAACCAGCAGCTCCGCTTCATCCAGACGAAGGACCTCGGCTTCGAGCGCGAGCACGTCCTGCAGATCACCAACGGCAACGCGCTGGCCGAGCAAGACGAGGAGGGCACCTGGAGATCGCCGAAGTACACACAGTTGCGGCAGCGCCTCCTGCAACGGAGCGACGTGCAGGGCGTCTCGACGCTCACGCGGGCCCCGGGCGAGTTTTGGTACGAGCAGACGTTCCATCCGGTGGGCGACACGTCGCGTATGATCCAGGCGCCCGTGCTGCGCACCGATCCGTACATCTTCGAGACGCTGGGCATCGAGCCCGCTGGCGGCTCCTACTTCGAGCGCGCCCCGGCCGACCGTCCGTCGCAGGCACTGCTCCTCAGCACGGCGTTCGTCCGCGAGGTCGGCACGCCGGAGGGGACGCTTCCCGACGCCATCCTGAGCGGCTCCCAGCGCGTGGGCGTGTCCGGTGCGTTCGAGAGCATCAACTTTTTCTCGCTCCGCCAGGAAGCCGGTCCGCTGGTGATCATCCCGCAGGAGAACGTCGCCTATCCGAGCCGCGTGCTCATCCGCACGGCGCCCGGCGCGCTCTCCGCAACGGTGGACGCCGTCGAGCAGATCTGGGACGAACTCGCGCCCAACACGCCGCTGCAGTACACCTTCCTCGACGATCAGGTGGCGCAGCTGTACGCGCAGGACCGCCGGTTTGCAGCCCTCAGCCTGGGCCTGGCCGGCCTCGCGGGCGTGCTGGCCGTGCTGGGGCTCACGGCCGTGGCCGCGTACATGGCGCGGCTCCGGGTGAAGGAGATCGGCATCCGGAAGGCGTTGGGCGCAAGCCTCTCCAGCATCCTCGTGCTCCTGAACCGCGAGTTCGTGGCGCTGGTGGGCGTCGCGCTCGTCGTCGGCGCGCCGCTGGCATGGTGGGGCGTGGAGGTGTGGCTCGGCGGGTTCGCCTACCGCATCGAC
>JAAAPH010000085.1 GCA_009908415.1 Bacteroidota bacterium | reverse complement strand
CTGGCTCTCCGGTTCCGCCGTCTGGAACTACGTCGCCATGGCCTCCGCCATCCTCGGCATCCGACCCGACTACGACGGCCTCCGCATCGACCCCTGCATCCCCGCCGACTGGCCGGGCTTTAAAGCCACCCGCCGCTTCCGGGGCGCCACCTACCACATCACCGTCGAAAATCCCGACGGCCGTCAAAAAGGCGTCCGCGAAATCGAAATCGACGGCGAGACCCGGCCCGGCGACCGCATCCCCCTGGCCGAGCCCGGCACCCGTGTCGAGGTGGTCGCCCGGATGTGACCCCACGTGCACGGCGTTCACTTTGCGTATCCGGTTCGAAATTACAGATAGCCTTGTGAGCCCGCGCGTGCGCGGCGTTCACGGCTCGCCCTCCGCCGACCACCCGCCCTTCGGCTTTCCCGCAATGAACCGTTTCATTTTCTTCCCGCCGTTTGCCGATTGAAGCGGGCGCCGCCCGGGGCAAATTCGAAAACCATGGCTCGTTCGTTACGCCCCACCCTCCGCCTCCTCGCCCCGCTCGTCCTGTTGGCCCCGGCCTGCGCCGCCGAAACCGATTCCGCCCCCGCCGAGCCGACCGCCGCCCTCAGGCCCGAGGTCGTCTTCCGAACCGGCGGCCCCGCGCCCAATCTCCTCTGGGTCGAAGGCGAGTCCGCCGACCGCTCCACCGCCGTTCGCCACGGCTGGTATAACAACGTGCGCAAAGACGAACTCTCGGGCGACGCCTGGCTCAGCCACTACGCCGAACGGACCGCCGAGGCCGAATACGCCGTGGAGGTCCCGGAGAACGGCCGATACCACTTCTGGCTGCGCGCCAACCCCGTCGCCGGACCCCGCATGGACTACCGGCTGGACGGCGGCGAATGGCGACCGGTCGACTTTTCCGACCCCAAGCAGCGCCTCAACATCGCCTCCGACGGCAAACCCGACATGCGCTTCGTCGCCTGGCTGCCCCAGGGAGCGCTCGACCTCGAGGCCGGCGAGCACACGCTGACCTTCCGCTTCGTCAGCAAAAACAAGCACCACGGCGCCATCGACGCTTTCGTCCTCTCGAAGGATCCCTTCCGCCCCAACCACGCCCTCCGGCCCGGCGCAAAAAGCGGTAAGGCCGACCCCGGCAAATGGGCCTTCGAGCCCGCCCCCGACCCGCTCGAAGACGGCGCTCTCCTCGACCTGAGCTACCTCAACGAAACCCCCGCCGGCAAACACGGCTTCATCGGTCTGGCGGAAGACGGCGAGTCCTTCGTCGACGGCCGCGGCCGGCCCGTCCGCTTCTGGAGCGGCACGACCTACGTCTTCCGCGACGGCGCCACAGTCGACGAGATCGCACGCTGGGGCCGCTTCTACGCCAAGCGCGGGATCAACATGGTGCGCCACCACGCCAGCCTCGTCCCCCCCGCCGGCGAGGACTTCCACTCGGCCAACGAAGCCACCCTCGACGACACCTGGCGCCTCGTCGCCGGCATGAAGCAAGCCGGCATCTACCTCACCCTCTCGCCCTACTGGGGTTCCCACACGGACTACCGCCGCGACTGGCCCGTCCCCGACCCGGACCACGCGAACATGGCCGGACTCCTCTTTTTCGACCCGGCCACCCAGGCCGCTTACAAGTCCTGGCTCAGGGAACTCTTCACCCGCCCCAACCCCTACACCGGCATCCCGCTCAGAGACGAGCCCGCCCTCGCCATCTTTCAAATCCAAAACGAGGACTCGCTCCTCTTCTGGACCGCCCAGCGCATCCAGGGCGAAGCCCGCGCCCTCCTCCGGCGCCAATACGCCGACTGGCTCGCCGGAAAATACGGCGGCCTCAACGCCGCCCGGAAAGCCTGGGACGGCGACGCCCACAAAAATGACGACTTCGCCGCCGGCCAAGCCGGCCTCTACACCGTCTGGCACCTCACCCGGGATCACGCCAATGCCGGCCGCCGTGCCCGCCTCGTCGACCAGCTCGAGTTTCTCGCCCGAACCATGCACGACTTCAACGCCATGATCGCCGACTACCTGCGCGACGAACTCGGCGTGCCGCAACTGATCAACGCGGGCAACTGGCGCACGGCCGACGACGTCAAGCTCCTCGACGCTGAGCGCTGGGCCTACACCGCCAACGAAGTCATGGGCGTCAACAAATACTACGGCGTCGTCCACCAGGGCCCGAAATCCGGCTACGCCATCCTCAAGGGCGACCGCTACGTGCCCCGGTCCGCCCTAAAGCACCCCCGCTCCCTGCCCACCAACGTCAAACAGCCAGCCGGCCACCCTATGATCATTCCCGAGAGCCAGTGGGTGCCGCCCAACCGCTACCAATCCGAAGGCCCCCTCGCCGTCGCCGCCTATCAGTCCCTCACCGGCCTCGACAGCTTCTACTGGTTCACCATCGGCCGCGGCTTCGAGGCCCCCTTCGGCAAATGGCAGACCGGCAGCCCCGTGCAGATGGGCATGTTCCCCGCCGCCGCCCTGATCTTCCGCAACGGCTACCTCGCCGAGGGCGAAGCCGTCGTCCACGAGCACCGCGCCCTCGACGACATCTGGAAACGCGGCTCCTCCATCCTCGTCGAGGACCCCGGCTTCGACCCCAACCGCGACACCGGCGACCTCCCCCGCCAATCCGGCGTGCGGAGCGGCGTCGACCCCCTCGCCTTCCTCGCCGGGCCCGTCAAGGTGACCTACGGCGGCGATCCCGCCGAGACCCGCGTGGCCGACCTCGACGCCCTTATCGACGCCGAGCGCGGCCGCGTCCGGGGCGTCACTGGCGAGATCCTCCTCGACCACCGCCGCGGCATCCTCTACATCGACGCGCCCAAGACCAAAGGCGCCGCCGGCTTCCTCGCCGAAACCGGCCCCTTCACCCTCGGCGGTGTCGAGTTCGACGTGCGCAACCACTACGCCGCCGTCTATGTCGTCTCCCTCGATGGCGCCGACCTCCCCGACTCTGCCAACATCCTCGTCCAGGCCACCACCACCGCCCGCCCCTACGGCTACGCGGAAAAACCCGTCGCCATCGTAGCCGACAAGCAAACGCTCGAGGGCTTCGAAATCACCAGCCTCGGCAGCTCCCCCTGGAACCTGGAGACCAACGACGTCGAACTCTCCATCGCAAACGACCGCATCCGCCACGCCTACGTCCTCGACGCCAACGGCTATCCCGTCCGCGAAATCCCCCTCGAAGGCAAAGACGGCAAACGCACTCTCCGCTTCCCCGAAGACGCCCTCTACGTCATCCTACGCTGAGCGCCGTCCTGCTTCCAACCACCCCGACCATCGTCCGATCGTCTGGGGTGCCACGGCATGACTCAAATTTCAACGGATTCACCCTTCCCTGGTTCGGACCACCGTCCAGGTTTCCGGCAGCGTTCGCGGATCATGCCCATCGAAACCCGACCCGAATCTTACGGCCGCTTTGACGAAGCCCGCGGCTGCTACGTCCTTGAGAAGGAACCGCCCCGCAAGTGGTGGAACCTGCACTGCACCGCCATCGACCACGACGGACCGGAGATGTATGCCGAGGTCGCCCATATCAACGACGGTCCCACCTGGATCCGCGACGCCGACGGCACCACCGTCACCCTCGTCTCCTACGACCAGAAATACCACTATCTCCGCGACGACCGGACCAACGAGGTCTTCTGCCCCGCCGGCCAGCCCACGCCCCGCGAGGTCGCCAACCGCGTCGTCGAGTTCCACCGCGAAAAGACCGTCCTGCAGTCGGAATGCCTCGGCCTCAAGGCCACTCAACGCGTTTTCGTGCCGCAGCACCTCCCCCTCGAGTGCACAACCGTCACGGTCGAGAACCCGGGCGACGAGGACCGCGAAATCTCCGTCTTCAGCTACGCCCTCTTCCAGCTCACCGGAAAGGACCGGGAGGGCAACGGCGTCTGGAAGGAAAACGTCTCCGAGGTCGTCCCGGAGATCGGCGGGGTCTTCGTGACCAACCGCAACACCGGCGTGCCCACCGACCGCTTCAAAGGCTTTCTCCTTACCCTCACCGACTTTCACAACGCCAACGGCTACCGCGACCACTTCACCCGCGCCGACTACTCCGTCAGCGCCCCGAAGATCCTCTGGGGCTGGGATTGCGACGGCCGCCCCGGGTACGGCCCCGATTGCGCCGGTATCGTCCAGGTCAAGCTCACCGTCCCCGCGCGCAGCAGCGCCCGCGCCGACTTCGTCCTCGGCCGCGCCGCCGACCTCGACGAGGTCAAGTCCCTCCGCGCCGACCTCTCGCCCGCAAAGCTCGACGACTGGTGCGAAACCGCCCGGCAGGTCGAAGCCGGGCGCGCCGGGGCCTTCCAGATCGATATCGGTCACGCCGACTACAACGGCCTCTTCAACATATTTCTGAAAAAGCAGCTCTACAACTACCTGATCAACAAAAGCGGCTTCCGCGACAATCTCCAGACCGACATGGCCCTCGCCCTCGCGGACTACCCGGCCGCCGAAGCCAACTTCCTCCGCGCCCTTGCCAGCCAGCACCCCGACGGCTCCGCGCCCCACGGCTTCCGCCCGCTCAACCGCCTGCAATATTCCGACAAGCCCGCCTGGATCCTCCAGACCCTGCCGGAGCTGATCCGGGAATCCGGCGACTACGGGCTGCTCGAAGTCGAAGTCCCTTACTTCGGGTCCGGCGAGGCCGGCACGGTCTGGGACCACGCCCTCCGCGCCCTCCGCTTCCTCGCCCGCGACACCGGCCGCCACGGCCTCTGCGACCAGCACCACGCCGACTGGAACGACGGCCTCGAGGCCACCGCAGAAGCCGGCGCGAGAGAGAGCGTCTTCGTCACCATGCAGCTCTGCCTCGGCGCCCGCGAGATCGCCGAGCTGGCCGGGCGCCTCGGCGACGACGCCGTCGCTGCCGAAGCCCGCGGGATCCACACCACCTTTAAGGATCGGCTCAACGACCTCGCCTGGGACGGCGGGTGGTATGTCCGCACCCTCTGCGGCGACGGCTACCGCATCGGCTCCAAAGACTGCGACTACGGGCAAATCTACCTCAACCCGCAGTCCTGGGCCGTCCTCTCGGGCGTGGCCGAGGGCGAGCGCGCGCAGGCCATCATGCGCGAAGTCGACGAGCGCCTGGAGACCGACATCGGCTACCGCATCTGCACCCCGCCCTACGCGGAATACGACCCCCGGGTCGGCCGCATGTCCAACAGCATGCCCGGGGCCAACGAAAACGGCGGCTGCTACAACCACGCCGCCGGTTTCAAAGGCGTGGCCGACTGCCTCCTCGGCCGCGCCGAAGAGGCTTGGCGTACCTTCACCAAGATCACCCCCGGCAGCCCCGAAAACCCCATCGCCAACTCCGGGGCCGAGCCCTTCAGCTACGTCAACAGCTACTCCTCCGTCCCCCAGGTGTATGGCGCCAGCGGATACGCCTGGCGCACCGGCACCAGCGGCTGGTTCTGCCGTCTACTCGTCGAATACATCCTCGGCGCCCGCCGCGGCTATGACGGCCTCGTCATCGATCCCTGTCTGCCCGCCCACCTTCCCGAAGCCCGCCTCACCCGAACCTTCCGCGGCGCGACCTACCGCATCCGCATCACGAACCGTCCCGGCGGCGGCAAAGGCCCCCGGTCGATCACCCTCGATGGCCGCACTATCGAGGGGCAGACCCTTCCGCCCGCCCCCGCCGGAGAAACGGTGGAAGTCGACGTGGCCCTGTGAGGACGGGCCCCGCGATCAATCCAGCAAGTGGGCCTTAATATAGTCGAAGCTCATTTTGACCGAATCGAAGGGATCGCCCGGACAGGTGTCCTGCTCGACGATGAACCATTCGCAGCCCGCCCCCTCTGCGGCCGCAATGATGGATTTGAAGTCGAGGTTCCCGTAGCCGATCTCGTGCATAATGGGCGCCTGACCTTCACGCACACCGAAATCTTTGAGGTGGAGCAACGGCAGACGCCCCTTCAGTGATTCACACCACCGGACCGGATCGCCCCCGCCGAGCTGAATCCAATAGGTGTCGATCTCGGCTTGGAGGTTTTGCGGATCAGTCTCGTCATAGATATGTTGCAGGGCCGTCTTGCCGTCCCACTTCACAAACTCGTTGTTGTGATTGTGATAGTTCAGCACCATCCCGGCCTCTCGGAGCACCGCGCCCGACTTGTCGAGCTTTTCGATTAAACCCGTGCGAGCCCTCGCATTATTGAAGTCGGTGTCCTTGGGAAATGGATACACTGCGTATTTGCAGCCAAGCGCATTGAGCCGCTCGACAACTTTTTGCGGCTCGTTGAGGATCATATCCGGGGGCACGTGGGTCGAGCAGATGGTCAGACCGTTTTCTTTGCAGACGGCGGCGATCTCCTCGGCTGGCATGACATCCGCACCCATGCCGGAGATCTCTACGGCCTGAAAGCCAATCTCGGCGAGTTTTTGCATGCTTTCACGGAAGCCGTCCGGCGTCTGGGTGAAATCACGGATGGTGTAGGTGATTAGAGCGACTTGTTCGATTTTCATAGATTTCTATTGGAGGCCAGCTGTTAGGCTCGTGCACGTGACGCGTCCGTCCCGGCGGCTGATCACGCCCCGTTCAGGTCGGCTTCCGGATCATAGGGCAGAGCCGCCGGTTGTTCCGAGCAAGATTGGATCGCCACGCGCCGCCCGCTCTCCGAGGAGCGATCAAAGGCATGCATCACCTCCAGCACATGCGCGGCGAGCGTACCACTCGCGCGGTGCGGGCGGTCCTGCCGGAGGGCCGCCGCCATATCGGCCAGCCCGATGCCCCGCGTGTTTTCGGAATACGGGCGGGTCAGCGGATGCTCCGTCCATTCACGGTCACCGCGTAGGCAAGTCGCGACGGGACCGCCAAAAGTATTGGGGTCCGGGATCTTGATCGAGCCCTCCGTCCCGTATAGCTGGATCGGACTGTGATCGGCCGCCAAAACATCGAAGGAGAAAACAGCGGTGATGACCGCCCCACTCTCGAAGACGAGCGTAGCGGAGGCATGCGTGTTGACCTCGACCGGCAGCTTCTCGCCCATGCGCGCCTCGCTGGTAGCCGTCCGCTCCGTATGCGCTTTTGTCGTCACGGCGCTAACGCTTTGAATCGGTCCGAGTAAATAAACCAGCGCGGTCAGATAATACGGCGCCATATCAAAAACGGGACCGCCCCCCTTGAGGTAATAAAATCCGGGATTGGGATGCCAGGATTCCGGGCCTGCACTGAGCAGAAAAGCCGTACCGCTGGTAATCCGCCCCAACTCGCCGGAGTCGACCCATTCCCGGCAGGTCTGAATCCCGGCCCCGAAAAACGTATCTGGAGCGCAACCGACGCGCAACCCTCTCGCGGCGGCCTTTTCCAGCACCGCACGGGCGTCCTCGAGATCGACTGTGAGCGGCTTTTCACTATATACGTGCATGCCCGCTTCGAGAATCCGTCGACTCACTTCGGCATGGGCGGCCGGGATGGTCAGATTGAGGACGATGTCAATGTCGGGATGGTCGAGCAATGCATCGACGCCGAGTGCCTGGCAGCCATTTTCCGCCGCTTTGGCCTCCGCTGCAACCGCATTCAAATCGGCACAGGCAACTATCCGTATACCTTGAAAAAGCCGGATACCGATAAAATACGCCTGAGAGATTTTACCGCATCCGATGATGCCGACGCCGATGGGTTTTCTTTGATTCACAATTGGATGCGCAGGGTTTGGGAACTGCCGCTGAGGTTGGCGTTCACGGTCACTCTCTGCCCATTCTGCCAAACCGACGGGACCGTCCTCGTTTCATTTCTGGTATTTTGAACCAATTTAAGCTTGGTGTCCAGTTGATTGATCGCGCAGCAACCGCCTCAGGGTGTGGGCCACGAGCTTCGGCTTGCGGTCGCGGGTGAAGGCACCCTTGCGATTGTGGATAATCCGGCTGAGTGTCTGGCCGGTCTTGAAGTCGGCAAAGTTCCAGAGATGGAATCCGAAGATATAGGGTTTTCGGCGGATCACCTCGATCTGCTTTTCCACGATTTCCGCCTGGAACTCTTCAGAAAATGGCTGTGCCGGCCAGGCATGCATCCCGGGCACAGCGTCGGCCCCGAATTCCGTGACCATCATCGGCTTGCCGAAAGCTTCGTAAAATTCGTCGAGCTTCGCCTCAAAGGCGTCGAGGGTATCGTCGATCCGCCCGTGGCCGACATACCAGCCGTAGTATTTGTTCAGGCAGAAGAAATCGTAGTCCGGGGCGGCGCGATTGTCCTCCACCTCGACGTGCGCGACGTAGGTGATGGGCCGGGTGGGATCGCAGGCGCGGGCCGTCTTCGCCATGGCGCGGAAAAAGGCCAGGGCCTCATCACTCTTCACATAGGGCTCGTTGGCCAGGCTCCAGGCCACCACGCTCGGGTGGTTGGTATCGCGGGCGATCATACGCTCGATCATGGGCAGGGCCTTGGCCTCGACCTCGGGCGTAAACATCCGGTTGTTCATGCCGACGAAGGGCGTCTCGGCGATCACCAACACCCCGATCCGGTCCGCCAGATCGTAGAACTCCTCCGCGTAAGGGTAGTGCCCCGTCCGCACCGAGTTCGCCCCGACCCAGCGGAGCAACTCGAAATCGCGCACCGCGAGCGGCGGGTTGAAGCCACGGCCGAAGAAGTCGCTGTCCTCGTGCTTGCCGAAACCGGTCAGGTAGACGGGCCGACCGTTGAGCAGGAGTCCGCGCTCATCCACCCGGACCTCGCGAATCCCGAAGCTTTGGCGATAGCTATCCACGCCGCCGTTTACATCTTCGAGCCGCACGTCGGCTTCATAAAGTTCCGGTCGGCCGACGTCCCACAAACGCGGCCCTTCGATGCGCAATTGACCGGCAAACCAATCGGCCTCGCCGGTCGCCTCGAGCTCAGCGGATTCGCCCTCGACCTCGATGCTCAGTCGCTCGACGTTTCCGGATTCCGTCACCCGCGCCCGCACCTCGACCGTTGCCTCCGCATGGCCGGGAGCCAGCTTCGTGCGCACCACGACGGCCTCGATCCGGTTCGGCGCCGTGGCGTAAAGCCAAACGCTCCGGTGGATGCCGCCGTAGGGGAAGAAGTCGTAGGTGACCGGGGGGTTTTGGTTGATAAAGCCCACCCGCCCCTCGCCCGCATTGGCCGACTCCTGCGCGGGCGGCAGGCCCCAGGGGTCGAGGCCGGCGTCGACCCGGACGGTCAGGCAGTTCCATGCGCCGGGCCGGGCCGCATCACCCGCCTCGTATTCGGAGGGCAAACTGCCGCCCTCGTAGGTGCCGAGTTCTCGGCCGTTCAGCCAGACCCGTGTCTTGTAGAAAGCCGCACCGATCCGCAGGACGAGGTGCCGTCCCCCCCACTCGGACGGGAGATGAAACTCGCGCTGATACCAGCCGGGGCCGAAAAAGTCGAACAACTCCTCCCGCTGCTCGTTCCAGGACGCCGGCACCGCCAGGACCGTCGGCGACGGCAACGCGTTTTCCCAGCCGGTCGGATCGTCGCCCGCGCGCTGCGCTTGAAAGTTCCAAAAGCCGTCCAGCGACAGTCGGCGACGGTGTTCGTTTTCCTGAGGATATAACATACTTATTTAAGTTTCGAGAAATGGGCCTGGAATCAACATAAAGAATGCGGCGACCGGAACCGACCTTCGCCCTGCGTTTTCGCTGCTTAGTAAAACGGGAGCCTTGGACTGGATTCAACGCTTGCTATTTTGAACCTGATCAAAGCATATTCGCGACATGGCAGCCACCCCCCGCCTCCAAGACATCGCCGACGCGCTCGGCCTGGCCAAAGCAACCGTCTCCATGGCGCTGAAAAACGATCTGCGGATAGCCGCGACGACGCGCGAGCGGGTCATCGCCAAAGCGGCGGCGATGAACTACATCCCCGACCCGGCGCTGCGCCGCCTTTCGGAAATCCGTTGGAAGGGCGGGCGGAACGCCGCCCGGCTTTCGGTCGGGCTCCTAACCTGGGACGCAGCGGACTACCCGAACACCCGCGCCCATTTCTGGGAAACCGCCCGCGAATCGCTGCGACACCTCGGCTACGGCTGTGAGGAAATAATTGTGAGGGAACAGCCAAACGTGAAACGCGCGGCGAAGATCCTGGAGGCCCGCGGCGTCGCCGGCATCCTCGCCATGGCCTCGCGCTGCGACGACGCCTGGACCGATTTCCCCTTCGACAAGTTCGCCGGCGTCGAGCTGCACGCAGGCAGCGGACGGCCGACCGGCCTGCCGCAGATCCGTCCCGACACCTTTCGCAACCTTTTGGGAGCGGGCGAGCGCGTGGTCGAGCGCGGCGGACGCTCCGCGGCCATCTGCCTCCTCGAACAGCAACACCCGTCGACCACCGACCAGCGAAACCAAGCCGCGGCGTACTACGTGGTGGCGGAGTGGAAGCGGGCCGGTTTGCGACCGGCGACCTTTCGAAGCTTCGATGCAGCGGACGAGCCGAACCGGCGGATCGCCGACTATCTCCGGCGCTTGCAACCCGACTGGGTGCTTCTGCCCAACGAAATGATCGCCGCCGACGTGCGGCGCCGATTCGGGGAAGTCGGCAACATGATAGCCATGGCGATGATGGAACCCGGCCCCACGCCCGGCTTCCAACGCGACCACCCGAAGATGGCCCAACGCGCCGTCGCCCTGCTCGACGGCCGCATCCGCGAGGGGCGTAAAGGGGTCACCGCCCAGCCCGAAACCTTGGTGTTGCCCTGGGAATGGCGGGAAGCCGAAACGAAGCCGTAGCCGGGCGCTTTCAGCCCCGGCCGACGGCGGATGCGAAACGCCGGACCACAAAACCAACCCGCAACACGGACACGCGCAGTGGCCGCCGCTTGGACCGACGGTATTTTCGCGACACCTCTCGACGAGGGGCGCGTGGCAAGCACGCACGCCACGGGCGGGGCGCTCGCGGGCCATACAATGCTGCGCCCGCGTCTAAAATGCACGGCTGATACGATCCCCGTCACGGCGCGACCTCGATACGGACGAACTGACGGGAGCTCGACGCGGGAAAACGAATCTCGCGCTTCTGGGCGGTGAAGTCACCGTCGGGATCAAAATCGATGATCCACTCGGTGCCGCCATAGGGCGACCAACTGCCGGGCGCGAGATCGGATGAGACCAAAACGGTTACATCCGCTTCCGGAGCGTTCAAGCTTCGGCGGTAACGAAATAGCTTCTCGCCGCTCGCGGGATCGACTTCTACTTCGAAAACATCCGCATCGCGCTGTCTCACTCCCAGATCGAGCCCGTATTCGACGAGGTTCACGTAGGCGTCGGCGTCCGAGTTCTCTTCCGGGCCGGTGGATCCTGGGTCGAGCCAATCCTGCTCGGCGGCCCACGCGGCGTAGCTCGTCAGCTGCGGGATCGGGCGAAAGATCGCGGTATACTCGTCGTTTCCCCCGGCGGTCAACGAGAGCGGGTTCTCCAAAGCGTCTTGCGGGCCGCTCCAATAGTAAAATTGATAACCGGGGTGAGGCTCGGCGGTCAGCGTGACGGCCGAGCCGTCGGCGACCGTGGTGGCGGAAGGGGCGACGTCGACCGACCCGTCACCGTTGGTGGAAACGGAGACGGCGGAGGTCCCGGCACTTTGCGATACCGTAAAGGCGACCGAGGCGATGTTGGAACGGTCCTTACCGTCCGTCACCTGATAATAAATCGTATCGGTGGCTTCGAGCACGCCCGGGCGCGGGGTATAGGTCAGCACGCCGGCAGCCAGCGAAACAGCGCCGAATCGCCCGCCCGAGCATTGCAGGATCGAGAGCGTGTCGCCGGCGTCGGCATCACTGTCGTTGGCTAGCAGATCCACCGTGACGGGAGCGTCGGGCACGGTCGCATGCGTGCCGTCGTCCGCCGCCACGGGCGCTTGATTGGGAGCCTGCGAGAGCCGCTCGAAACGCAGGCCGTCCACGGCCACACGTCCGGTCGCGCTGTCCGTCGAGATCGTCACGTATGAACCGGGCCCCATCGCATAGGTCCCCAGGTCGAACCATTGGGCGGGATTGCCCGCCTGGTCCACCGCGACCGTCGTGTCGCCGCCCCGGGCGTGGAGCGTTACGTCGACATCCGAGGCGGCGTTGCCCCAGGTCGGGTTCCAGATCGAGACGCGGTAATCGCCGCCGGGCAGACCGGGCTTCACGATCGCCGTGCCGCCCGTGCCAGTGTCGAACACGGTCTTCGTCGTCGGACCGAAGGA
>JAAAPH010000358.1 GCA_009908415.1 Bacteroidota bacterium | reverse complement strand
CCAGTTCATCCTGTTGGTCGAAGCGGTCGATTTTCACCACAACGCCGTCAATCTCGTAGTTGAGCGCATCGCGGCGCGCGGTCCACTTCTCGCAAAACTCCACGACGTGCTCGATGTCGTCGAAGCGCTCTGCGTGGGGGTTGACGGGCAACCCGAACTGCTCCAGCCACCCCAGCACATCGTGCTGATAGTCCGGGAGGTCGCCGTTCGTGACGGGGCCCGTCCCGTACGCAAAGAAGCTCAACGGACGTTGGGCTGTGATGGACGGGTCCAACTGGCGGAGGCTCCCCGCCGCGGCGTTTCGTGGGTTGGCGAACGGGGTTTCGTCCTGCGCAATGAGGCCCTCGTTGAGGGCTGCAAACTCGCTCTTGCGCATGAACACCTCGCCGCGCACCTCGATGCGCTCCGGCGGCGTCCGGCCGTTGTCCGTTCCGACGGGAATCTGAAGCGGGATACGATGGATCGTGCGGATGTTGTGGGTGATGTCCTCGCCGACCCGCCCATTACCCCGGGTGGCGGCGCGGATCAGGCGCCCATTCTCGTAAGTGAGCGCGACCGCCAGCCCGTCAATCTTGAGTTCGGCCGTGAGGGCGGGCTCCACATCATCCCCGAAGGCCGTAGCCAGTCCGCGCTGGCACCGCGCATACCATTCGCGGAGTTCATCGGCGTCAAAGGCGTTGCCAAGCGACAGCAGCCGCTCGGGGTGTTCAACCTTCCGGAATGCATCGATAGGCTCCCCGCCAACACGCTGCGTCGGCGAATCGGGCGTGACGAGGTCGGGAAAGGCGTCTTCGAGGCGTTCGAGTTGGGCATACAGCGCATCGTACTCCGGATCGGTAATCACCGGATCATCCAGCACGTAGTACTGATGGTCGTGGCGACGGATGACATCCCGCAGCTGCGCAATGAGCCGTTGGGCCTCTGCCTGGTCCAAGGATGCAAAAGCCTGCTCGTCCAGCACGTCCAGCAGCTCCGTCGACGTGTCAACTATATCCATGAAAGACAACGAGACGCAATGACAAGGACGCGATGTGCCGCTGCGAGGCCACTGCGAGGCCTCTCCTTACCCACTGCCCAACACCTGGAAGGTGTCGGCCGGTACGACGAGTGATAGCGGCGTGGTGTCGGTGGTATCCAGAAAGGCCTGCACGCTGTCGCGCGTGAGCACGAGGCTCCCACCCGCGGCGCGGGCTTGAGCCGGGTATTCGTGACCGTTCACGAGGAGACGGATGTTTTCGAGGCCATCCTCAAGGACGATCTGCTGCTGCGCGGGAAAGACGCCGGCCTGGCCGCGGTTCAGGTAATAGGGGCGGCGAAGGTCCTCATCGCGCCGGATACGAATCGGGTTGACGCGCTCCTGCGCAATGACGGTAAAGTACATGGTATCACCAATCGCTACGCTGGGCTGAGTGCGCAGCGACTCGGGCGGCACGGGCTCAAGCTGTGCCGAGTCGGTTGTATCCATGGCCGCGGGACGCGAGCCCGGCGAGGGCTGCGTGCTGCCCGCGTCGCCTCCCTGCAACACATCGATCAGCACCCAAGCAATCACGCCCAGGAGCACGACGCCAATACCAATAATGATACCCTGACGGCTGCCTTCGGGGAGGGCCGATGGAGAGGCCGATGGAGATTCCGCCCCCTCGGGCGGCTCCGTGTCGGCGTCAGGCGAAACGGGGCGCCCAGCAGGCTCCGGGGGCGCTGTGGAGCGGGCGCGGGGCGCTGTGCGCTCCGACGGAGCGGTGTCCTCGCGCTGCATTTCGTCCGCCGTCTCGTCCCCTTCGTCTTCATCCGCCTCGGCGGGCACCTCCAGTTCTATGGGATCATCGCCCAGGTACTCGACAGCAAGCTCATTCGCGTACTCGCCCTTCACGGCCCGTTCGAGCTCCTCCAGCGCGCGCTCCGGATCGACCTGGGCGGCGTTCGCATACGAGCGCATGAAGGACCGAAGGTACACCCGGTTAAAGGTCGGGTGTTCGAAGAGCCCATCCTGCTCGAACGATTCGATGATATGCATGGAGATCATCGTCTCCTCGTGGATGTCCTCCAAGGAGACGCCATGCTCCTCGCGAATGCGGCGCATATCCCGCGCAAAACGCTCTCCAGAAGCGGTAACGGAAGGGTCCGGCATGATTGGTGTCAAAAGATCCTGAAGCAACGTGAAGGCGCTGAGCGGCTACGACGCCTTCGGTCGATCATCGAGTGAACGGAGCCCGGTCGGTAACGGAGGGCCTACGACCCGTATAAACGACAGTATAAACGAGAACGCCTCTAGCAGCAAGAGCTGCTAAAGGCGCAAGATGAGGCGGGCTTCGATGGTCGGGACACCCGGATTTGAACCGAGGACCTCCGCTCCCCCAGAGCGGCGCGCTACCTGGCTGCGCCATGTCCCGAATGCAAGCAATGCGTTGTCATTGACCCAATAATCAATGGTCCATCATCAAATATATGGACGCCCCGCAGAGTTCCAAGCACTCGTCCAAAACTTCACGCAGATGCCGGGAAGCCGGTGGTGGTGCGCTGAACCATGCGCCGCAGAAACGACCCCGGCCATCCGACTGGATAAAATACGTGTATAGAATTCGTGAACAGCTCTTTACATCATTCCCCGCGCTCCCTTATTAATAGAAATACGCATTTAAACTGCACGCAAAGCTGCCGAGACTAATCGTTGAGGCGAACGCCCCGGATAGGGGCATCCCTTTGGACGTCTTTCTTCCTCGCACGGGCCCTTTTTCCATACGGACCTTTTTCCATCATGACCCTCCGCTCGGTCCGCCTGCACTCTCTGTTGGGAGTGTGCTTCACGCTCTGCATTCTCCTACTCACCCTAACGCCCCACTCCGCTCGTGCACAGACCCCTCGTGCACCGTCCGAGACGGCCCCGCTCAACCTCCTTCATCCCCAACGCATTGGGGCCGATTTCGTTGGGGTCATCAGCGCGCCGTTGCGGCTCGAAGAGCGGCACTACCTGCGACTGATTGGCTTCACTGGCCTTACGGCCACGCTGGTGGCCTCGCTCGACGCGCCCCTATATCACCACGCGCACGGCGGAAGCACCGGCAGGCCGTCAACGTCGGTGCCCCACACGTTGGCAGGCCTCGGCCGGGTATACGACCGGGTCGGGACGTCGAACTTCGTGCTTGGCACGGCGGGCGCCTTTGCCGCCACAGGGCTGCTAGCCCGCGATGACAAGGCCGTGCGCACGTCGATTCGCATCGTCGAAGCCGTCGCGTTTACGAAGCTGATCACGGGCGTGCTCAAATCGACGATAGGACGGGCTCGCCCGTTTACCGGCGCGCCTTCGCACGACGCTAACTTGTTTGAGTTGGAATTCGACAACCCCCATGCTAGGCGGTCGATGCCGTCGGGCCACACGTCGAAAATCTTCGCAGCGGCCTCCGTAATTGCCCACCAGTATGATACCTGGTGGGTGAAAGCCCCCGCCTACGCCACCGCCGCGTCAGCCGGGATACAGCGCATCGAAAGCGGCAAGCATTGGTTCTCCGACGTGGTCGTCGGGGCCACGCTGGGGTACCTCGTAGGAAAGGCCCTGACCCAGGACGAGCAGCGTCGGAGCCAAAACCGGATTGCCTACGACCCGATCCTGTCCACGCGCAGCGTCGGGTTATCGCTTCGCTTCTGAGTCGACCGCCCCGCCGCTCCCTGATGATTCCTCTTCCGGTGCAGCGGCATAGTTGCCGGCCGCCTTGCGCATGGCCTGCAGGCGCGGGGTCACCTCCTTCCCCATGGCCTCCAAAGCCAGCGCGTTGAGCCGCGGATCGTCGACCTTCAACATGTAGGTGCGTGCCTTTACCCCGTTGTGCAGGTGAAGGTCATGCCGCTGCGGACCCAGCGTGACGGCCTGCAGGCCCGAGGCATCATCGAGAAATTCCAGGATCAGACGGCTCGTCTTCCAGTCGACGAGGTTGTCGACAAACTCGACCGCGCTGGAGCGAAGAAGCCGGTCCTCGCTCGTGATGCCGAGGTACGCATCGTAGATATCCCGCTGGTCGTAGCGCAGCCCCAAGAGCCGAAAGACCCGTTCCAAGCACTCATCGCGCAAGGCGGATAGTACCGCTTGGGGGCGGCGCGTATACGCAGTCTGATGACCCAACGACGTATTTCGGTAGAGATACACGATTTGCCCGAGTGCCACGTAGTGCCGCGTTTCAGAGCGAAAGGCGCGCTCAATCACGGAGGCGGCAAACGAAATATCCTGCTCCTGAGCCTGAAGGCGGCTGAGCGCCTGAATGACCGTATGGCGAACCGGGATGGATACGCTGCCCAAGCTCAGAAGAAGAACCTGGACCGTCTCCCGTCGCGGCTGGACGGCCAATATATGCGGGATCTGACACCGGATGGCCAGATCAACGTCCTTATCGATCAGTTGATCATACAACGTGCCGAGGATGCGCCCCCCATACTGGGCCAGGGCCATGCGTGCCTCGGCCTCGAAGGCCGGCTCAGTAAGCCGACGGAGCAACGCGAAAACGAAGACACGGTCTCCCGTTTGCCCCGCGCTGGCGATGGCCTGCCGAACGACCTCGGGATCGTCATCTCGCAGCAGCCGACGCAGGAGCTCATTGCGGTAGCCCCCCCTAATCACGCCCAGCAACCGCGCTACCTGAACGCGGCGCTCGCTCGCTCCCTCTCCTTCCATGTCAATCAGGTCCCGCAGTACTTTCTCATCGACCAGGGACTGCTCGGTCGGGCCCCCCTCCTTCGCGATCAGCCCCACCGTCGCCGACCGAAGGCGGGGATCCTGGTGCGTCAAGCCGCGCTCCAGAAGCTCGATGCGATCCCCGCTCAAATGCCGATAGAGGTAGCGGGCGGCCTCCAGTTGCACATCAGGGTCGAGGTCGCGCAGGTACGGGGCCACGGACTCACTGAGCCCGGCGACAGAGCGCTTGCGGAGCACCCGGATCGCCTGGGCCCGCACCCGAGGCGACTGGTGGTCGAGCACGTGGCGAAGAGCGTCGACCGGAACGGTTGATGTACCCGCTTCCAACTCGTCGAGGGCGGCCCGGGTCGCCTGCTCGCCGCGGCTGCAGAGCGCGTCAATCAGCCGAACCAACTCGTCCGGCAACGCCTGATCGGCATCTTCGTCGCTGCGCGGGTCGCTGTCGTTTTGCTCGCGCAGCTGGCGGCGAAACTGGTCGGTGTAAGAATGGCGCGCGCGGTAGGCCAGCAGGGCCCATCCTCCGACCAGGAGGAGCACGACAAAGCTGAGTTCATAGACGTTCAACCCCACTCCGACCGTCAGAATAAGCAGCACCAGTCCTCCGAAGCCCTGCATGCCCTGATCGACGAACAGATCGATAAACACCTTCGCCCGCTTTTTCCGCTCCAGGTCGACGGGAACAAACAGCAACTCGCGCCCGGTGCGATCGATGGAGTGCTTCAGGCTTTGCTCTGAGCCCCGCAACAGGGTGGCAGCGACCAGCCCGGGCGCGAAAAGCAATCCGAGCGTCCCGACCACCAGCATGGCCGGAAGGAAACTCAGGGCTCCACCAATACCAAACACACGGAGCAGGTAGGGCGCAATCGCAAACTGCACGAAAAGAGCAACCATGCTCACGCGGCCGTAAAACCGCCCCATGAACGTCGCCAGCGCTTCTTCGCTGGGATAGGCGCGATACGCCAACGTCTTGAACTGAAAGTCGACGACCGTTGTGGTAATAACCGTGAGCGCCGTCACACCAATGATGACCCAAAGATGAGGGGACTGAAGCGCATTAAAGGCCGTCTTCAGGCCCAGCTCGCCGGTTTCCGGTTCGGCCGGGTCCCCCTCCTCCTCCCAGGCCGTATGCCTGCGTCGGATGTAATTGACCAGGCCCACCGACCCAACGAGGCACGCGCCGGCCAGCCACAACAGATTTCGACTCCGCATTCCAACCTCCTCGACGAGGAGTCCGGTGACCTCGCCCCCTGTAATGGCTCCCAGGATTGCCCCCAGACTGAGCACTGTGAACACGCGCTTCGATTGGGAAGGCGAAAAGACCGCATTCGCGAACAGCCAAAACTGGGATGTTACGAGCACGCCGTAGATGCTCACCCAGGTGTACAAGGCGTAGCTCACCCAGGCCGCATCCAGGGTCACCAGCCCCCGTAGCACGACGATGTTGGCAACGAGAAACACCGAGACCCCGTTGATCAACCGACCGAGGTCGTACGCCCGACTGGCCCGCGTATGAAGCCCTGCCACGGGGATAATCACCGCCGTGGTGAGCATAAAGACGAAGGGCAGCTCCGCCGCCCCCTGCTCGGCCAAGAAAAGGCTGTCGCGAACTGGCTTGAGCAGGTAAAAGGTGATGAGCAGCAGGTAGTTGTACAGCGCCATGAGGAACACCGTAAGGCGTTCCCCCGCCTGCAGTCCAAAGATGGACTCAAGAAGACGGTTCATTCGCTGCCGAGTGCTTTAAGGATTATGGGGAACGACCTGCAACCTGTCTCTACGACATTCCGCCCGGATTTGATCAATAGGGCACTGCAGGGAGGCTCTCCCGCGCCAGGCCTCGGCCGTCAGGGCTGGGCCGACTACCCGCGCACCGGAGACTCGCCGGCCGTCGCCTCGGCCTTCGCCTCGAACTGCTGCCCGGCGTAGCGCACGACGGCAATCCATCCCACCAAGACGAGAATGCTGGCAATGGAGAGCCAGCGCACACCTTGCATGCCCACAAACGCTGCGAAACTCAGGTTGAGCACGACCGCAATGACCTTAGCGAATCGCTGAACGAACATGTCGATGAACGCCTTGGCCTTGTACTTGATATCGCGCGTCGTGGGCGTGTAGAGCGCCTCACGAGCCGACTGGTTGATGGAGTAATTGAGGGCATTGTCGCTCGCCGACATCGCCACGACGAAGACCAAGCTGGGCGCCAGGAGAAAGCCGATCGAGCCCAGGAGGATCGAAACAGGAAGAAAAAGCAGAGCGACACCCACGCCAAAGCGCTTCATCACAAAGCTCGTCACCAAGAGTTGCACGACGATCGAGCCGATGCCGGTGATTTGCCCCACGAGCCCGAAGAATGCGTCGCGCGCCTGCTCGTCTTGAATCGACGCCTCGACGATCGCCGCAAGCTGAAAATCGACGATGTTAGAAACCACTTCGTACAGCCCGATCAGCCCTAAGATAGCCAGCAGGTACTTGGACGAGAGCACCAAGCGGGCCCCTTCGACCGCCGCGTTCACCGATACCTCCGGCGCATCATCGGGCTCGGACCGCATCGTACCGCTTTCGCGGTGGTGGACCACGTAGGTGACCACTGCAATCAGGGCCATGGCCCCGACACACCCCAGCAGGAGCGGCGTGCGGCCTACGACCTCCACGTAGCTGCGCACGAACGTGGCGCCCACGAACCCGCCGAGGACGCCGCCGAGCCCAACGATGCCATAGAGCCGCTTCGATTGCTCCGGGCGGGTCACGTCGTTCGCAAAGGCCCAGAAGGTAACGACCATCAGCGAATTGAACATATCGCCGAACACGAAGAAGGACCACACCACCGGCTCGGTTGGCGCGTGAATGGCGGCAGCAAAAAAGACCATGGCCCCACCCAGGAGCCCACACAATAGCAGAATGACTTGAAGCCGGGTGTACCGCCGCACGAGCCACGTGTAGCCGACGACGAGCGCGTACACGACGATCATGTTCAGCACCTTGCCCAGTTGCTCCGCCTCCGCCCCGCTGAACGTGGCCCCGATAAGCTGCAGCGGATCGGCCGCGTAATGGCTGATCAGCACGCCCCGCTTGATGGGCTTAAGGACCCAGAAGACTGCAATGACAAGAAAAAAGAAAAACGACAGCCCGAGCGCCGTTGCCCACTCGCGACGGCGGATGTCGAAGAATTCCTTTTGAAGGCGCTTCAACATTCGATTCCTGTCAAGCTGAACAAAGAAGCGACGCATCGAGCGGCATATCGCCCGCGCAACGTGGGGACTACAGGTGCTGTGTGCTCAATGTCCAACGGGGCAGATGCACTGCGGAAGGTGCATCTTCTGGACGTACAAGTCAACCCCCCATACGGAATGATAACACGGCGTTCCCCCGTGATATGTTACCGCTGCAGACTCGGCACCGGGCCCCCTAGCGCCCTGGTAAGCAATGTTTCGGATGCCCCTTTCGGCCCAGGGCACGAACGCTGCCCGGTTACTCCACCCGCTCGATACCTGCAATACGAGGGGCCCTGTCATCAGGAAAATGGACGTAGACGCGAACCGGCTGGCTGCGCTCTTCGCCCCGCCGGTGCGTCCACAGGTCGACTCGCACAACACGGTCGTGTCCGGAGCCAGCCCCCTGATCGTTGAGGACACGCACGAGGGGACGACCGTCACGGGTCGCTAGGGAAAGGGTCGACTCCTCGACAGTACGGCGCGCCAGGGATCGCCCGTTGTGACGAATCGCATACTGATAGGATGAGCTATCTGCCGATTCGAGGCCCCCGGTCACCGCCAGATCGTCAAAGCGGAGGCTCCACGCCGGCCCCAGGCCTCCTCCCGATGCCGTCGAGGCGATCTCTTCGTCGGGCGGTGCCTTGAGGCGGAATCGATCAAGCGGATTGATCCGATCGAACCAATACCGCCCGATCTTGTCACGGCGCGCCGTCAGGATATCCAGCAAGTGCACCTCAGCCTCGGGGTTCGACATTTGCGCGGCGTCCACGATGGCCCTCAGATCTTCATCCGAGAAGCTCATCACGATCTTGGCCCCCCAGAAGGCGTCGCGGAGGGTCATCTTCTCGAACGCCGGATTCGGATACGTGGGGACCCAGTCGCCGGGACGAAACACATCAGCGCGAAAATACCCCACCGAGGGGTATTGCGGAGTGGGATCGATGTCCCACCAGGGAAACCGGAACGCGCCCAGGCTGAGCCATGCCTGCGGAATGAGGCGTTGATCAATCTTGTAGGCCTGGCCGTGGATGGGCTGATGGATCCCGCTCGCGTTGGCACCGAGCGTGGACCCCATGTCAATCAAATAGTGCTTTACATACTGCTCGTCCGTGTATACGAGCAGCGTGTTGGCCGCGCGGCGGTCCGCATCGTTCAACCATGAGCCGATCACCCGGAGGCCGCGCAACTCCCGACGGTGTTCATGCCGGACCCGGTCGTTTGGATCATCGGAACGGCGCCCCACGAACTCGAAGGGCCCCAGCGGGCGGCCGTCCACAAACTTGCTCGCCATAGCCCGTATGCGGCCGTCATTCCGCCGGGTGTAGGGCGCGAGCATGGCCTCCAGGTCACTCCGTCGCATCGGCCGGCGCCCGCTGCCTACGCGCACCTCGGCGTCTTCGCTGATCTCAAGCTGGTCTGGATCAAAATACGTAACGGTATTTTGGGGGACGTGGTACCCCGCGGCGTAGAGGATCTTCGTGGAGATGACCTCGGCCGAGGAGGCCAACTCGGGCCACTGGGGCCCATCCAGCTTGATGAGGTACCGGTCGTCGCGTACATCGACGATCTGAAATCCGCGGCTGGCTCCTTCAAACTTGCCATCCATCACCGTCCATGGACCGCTCGTATCGGGTCCAGCGACACCGACCCCTTCCGTGTTGGGCCCCAGGGCCAGCGCGCTCGGCGACATTTCATTGTAAAAGTGCCGGGGCGTCCACCAACTAGACCGAGGGGGGTCATCCAGGGCATTCACATTATCCGCTTGCTTGGCATCTGCAACGCCGAGCGCCTGGCCCAAGCGGCGGCCTGTCCAGTTCAAGTTAAGCGGCTTCTCCAATTGATGGAAAACCGAAAGGTCCACGCGATCCCAGTACATGTTCTCCTCCCGTTCTTCCGGCATGGGGATCGGCTCAGTATCGGGATCCACCGTTTTGATGGGGCCAAGCGTGTAGGGCCGACTCGCCATGCATCCGGCCGCCATGAAAAGGAGAAGCGCAAGGGCCAGTCCCCCGCCAGCAGGGCGGAGCCACCGTGCCCGAAAGGGTGTAATCATACGCATAAGGAAGTACCGTTGAGGCAACCAATCAAATCTGTAATAAAGATCGCAGACGAGTCCCGCTAGCGACGCAAAGGCTCGAAGGAGGGCTGAACGGTGAGAATTACCTCCGTTCCTTCAACGCTCCACGCGACCTCAAAGCGAGCCGAAATTCCGTTGTCGCTGAGCAGATGGAATCCACCGCCGAACGTCGTTTTGAACTCGCTCACCGCGACCTCGTCGAGCGCAGAGAACACCTGGCCGGTATCCACAAAAAACGCCGCATCCAACCGGTTCCAGACGGGATAGCGGTACTCGGCGGTGAAGAGCACCGAGCCGTCATCCCGAAAGCGATCGCTGAGGTAGCCGCGCAACCTGCGCTGTCCTCCCAATTGCGGCAACTGATAAAACGGGACGGCCTCGCCGCCCAACACCGGATGTACCTGCTCCACACGTGCCCGGAGTGCGAGCCGCCGCGTGCTTGGAAAGAAGAACACGGGCAGATACTGATGAACCGCCGCGACATAGCGCCCGTAGCGGAAGCGATCTCCACTCAGGTCGTGCGTGTAGCCCAGTTGCACCGTGAGCGCCGTGCCCGCGCGGGTGCGCGGGCGCCCGTCCGTACCATCCAGCGTCACACCCAACCGCGGCGTCACCAAGTCGGACGTGGTCAGGCCGGGTCGGTCTATGCGTGGCTGTGCTCCCTCGACCGGACGCGCTTCGACGTGTTCATAGAGCACCTCCAATGACCCGCCGAACAGGGCATCGTCAGGCGTCACCGAGAGCCGCCCCATGATGTCGACTTGTTCTCGGGCGAACCGGGCGGCATCGGTATACCGGTTGCTGTCCATGCCTCCCACGAAGAAGCGGTCCTTCGGCTCCGAGAAAAAGTTACCCACGAACCTCAGCTGCGTACCAGGGCCCAGCGGGCGGGGGAGCTTGTAGTGCCCCCGAACCTCGAAAAAATTCCGCGCGCCGATCATGCCTTCCACACGGACCTGCTGACGCGTTCCAAACAGGCGGTTGTCGTAGAGCATCGCACCCACGGTCGCCCCCACGGGACCGCCCAGTTCGAACAGCGGGAGCACGCCGCGCCGGCCCAACCTGAATTCAAAGAGATCGGGATAGTTGCGCTCCAAGTACAACACAGCCCAGCCGACGGGACGAGTCACGCCGTGGAGCACGTAAGCGGGCGTGGCAAGCACGTGATACGCAACGGTGCGGTCACTCGCGTAAGGGACCGTGTTCGGGTGAGAAGGGCTAACCGTATCGACTCTGGCGGGCTGTACCGCCGATGAATCCGATACGGACTGTGCCTTGAGGGTCTGCGGCCCGGGCGCCAAAATTAGAAAAACACACCATGCAATAACGGCACTAGACAGCCTGGAGGTCCGTTCAGAAGTCATGGTCCCTATAACAACGGATTGGCGCGGTAAATGAGGGTGGACATCACAAGCACAGAGGACGTCAGGATGAGGCCGGTCCACAGTATGGCGCCGCAATCTACCGGGTGCGCTACAGCTCCTTCGGCCGACTGCAGGATGCGGTTCATGTCGGAATACGTTGCACCTGTCCTCCGGTTCACCCCTGACACGAGATTAAAAAGCGATTCTCACAGCAAGCTCCAGGCGGCTGCCCGCTTCCGTCGTGGGCAGGGTTCCACAGGAGTAGCCCCCATCCCAAGCGCAGGTCATGTCCTTGAAACGCACCCCGCACAATGCATTGCCTAGAAATCAAAATTCGACCCCAAACAATCGCAGCCGGAGATGTGTAACCCTTTGTGGTTTGTTACCTCCACCAGTTCGTTCCCCCATGCAAAAAGATCGATACTGTCGACTTCGGTTTCTGGGTCGCGAGGATTTCTCCGATGACCTCGCACTCTTTCGCTTCGACGCCGATACACCGCTTGACTTCACGCCCGGCCAGTACGCAACTCTCGGGGTGCATCCGGAGGGCATGAAGCGGCCGCTACTGCGCCCCTATTCCCTCGCCTCGGCCCCCCACGATGACGAACTGGAGTTTTTTATCGAACTTGTCGACGAAGGCAAGCTGACGCCACGGCTGTGGACGCTCTCGACCGGCGACCGCATCTGGATGCGGAAGAAAATCGTGGGACGGTTCGTCCTGGATCAACGCCGTCGCCATCACATCATGGCTTCTACCGTGACCGGCGTGGCCCCCTACGTGAGCATCATGCGCGCGCAGGCCCATGCCTTGAAG
>JAAAPH010000167.1 GCA_009908415.1 Bacteroidota bacterium | reverse complement strand
CCTCGCCGGCCTCGTGCTGCTGGACGAGCGTCAGGTGCGCCTGGAACTGGTTGGCGAAGCTCATGTCCATCACCTCGCTCGGGTGCCCTTCGGCGGCGGCGAGGTTGACGAGGCGGCCGTCGGCGAGCACGAAGATTTTCTTGCCGTTCTCCAGCGTGTACTCGCGGTTGTTCTCGCGCACCTCGCGCGTGTCGGTCGACAGCTCGGCCAGTTCCTTCAGGTTGAGCTCCACGTCGTAGTGGCCCGTGTTCGCCACGATGGCGCCGTCCTTCATGCTCACGAAGTGGCGGCCGCAGATGACGTCCTTCATGCCCGTGGCGGTGACGAAGATATCGCCCACCTTGGCGGCCTCGTCCATCGTCATGACGCGGTGGCCGTCGAGCGTGGCCTTGAGCGCGGCCGTCGGCTTCACCTCGGTGACGATGACGTTGGCGCCCATGCCCTTCGCGCGCATCGCGACGCCCCGGCTGCAGTGCCCATAGCCGCCGACGACGAAGTTCTTGCCCGCCAGCATGACGCTGGAGGCGCGCAGGATGCCGTCGATCGTCGACTGGCCCGTGCCGTAGACATTATCGAAGTCCCACTTCGTCTCGGCGTCGTTCACGGCAAAGACGGGATAGAGCAGCTTCCCGTCGTCGTCCATCGCGCGGAGGCGGTGGACGCCGGTCGTCGTCTCTTCGGAGCCGCCCACGATGGTGTCGGCCATCTCGGGGTACTCGGAGTGGACGCGGAAGATGAGGTCGGCGCCGTCATCGAGCGTCAGGTGCGGCGCCTTCGGCTGGATGGTCTGGTCGATGCTCCAGTAGAAGTCCTCCGTGCTCTGGCCGTGCCAGGCGTAGATCTCGGCCATGCCATTATTGGCCAGCGCGGCGGCGACTTCGTCGTTCGTCGAGAGCGGATTGCACCCGCTCCAGGCGACCTCCGCGCCGCAGGCGGCGAGCGTCTCGACGAGCACGGCGGTTTCTTTGGTGACGTGGAGGCAGCCGGCGATTTTGTAGCCTTCGAACGGCTTGCTCTCGGCATATTCCTCGCGGAGTTGCATGAGCACCGGCATCCGGCTCTCCGCCCACTCAATGCGCTTGCGGCCCTTCTCGGCCAGGCTCAGGTCGCGTACTTTGTACTGTCCTTCTTTGTGATCCATAATCGTGCAGAAGCGGGTGTTGGTCGAAGCGGGTGTAGATTACTATCGGTGCAGCAGGCAGACGTTTGTAACTCGACATGCACGGTGGAGTTTGAACTTGGGCCAAATTTCACCGCTCAGTAACGGCGCCGGGCTCACACAAAGCCGATGACGAGCAGCGCATACATCACCATGGCCATGAGGCCCGCGGCAAGCGCTAGCGGAAACTGCGTGTACACGTGGTCCATGAGGTCGGTGCCCGTGGCGAGCGACGACAGGATCGTCGTGTCCGAGATGGGCGAGCACTGGTCGCCGAAGACGCTCCCGCCGACGACTGACGCGAAGCAGAGCGTGATGAAGAACGGGTCCTGCGACACGGCCCACGCCAGCGGCATGGCCACCGGAAAGACGACGGCGTACGTGCCCCACGAGGTGCCCGTCGAGAACGCGATGAGCATGCACAACACCATGAGCAGGCCGGGCAGCACGACCGGCGTGATGACGTCGCCCAGCGTGGCCACGACGTAGTTGGCCGTGCCCACGGCGTCGGCCACCTCCTTGAGCGTGACGGCCAGCGCAAGGATGATGGCGCCGATCGTGACGCCGCGGCAGCCGTCCACAAACCCGTCGATCGTCTCCTGCAGCGAGAGGCCCTTCGCCAGCGCGATGCCCATCCCCATGAGCACGGCCAGCACGAACGCCTCGGCGATGAGCAGCGTCGGGTCCTCCGTGTTGCCCATGATGAAGTACGTCACCACGTACGGGATGATGGCCACGCCCAGCAGCGCGCCGATCGGCCCGAAGAAGTCAACGAGGCCCGGCGCGTAGTCGTCCGGCACCTGCTGCTTCGTGAGCTCGTCCGAGGTGAGCGGGTTGGCATCGTCGCGGTCCAGCTTCCCCGTCGTGCGCGCCCGATCGATGGCCGCCCGCATCTTCTTGCCCGGCACGAACGGCAGCTTCTCCCACGAGAACAGCAGCGTCAGGATGATCGCGAAGATCGCGTAGAAGTTGAACGGGAGCGACGAAAAGAAGAAGGCGATGCCGTCCTGCGCCGTCTCGAAGAGTGGGATGGTGCCCACGACGAGCCCGCCCACGTAGATGGGCCACACGTTGAACGGAATGAGCGTCGCGGCCGGCGAGGCCGTCGAGTCGACGACGTATGAGATCTCCTCGTGCGACACGTCGTGCCGGTCGCTGATGGGGCGCACGGTGGCGCCGGTGAGCACGGTGCTGATGGTGCCGCCCTGATGGAAGACGAGCCCCATCATCCAGGCGAAGAACTTGGCCGTCCGAGGCCCGCGCACGATCTTGCCACTCGCCCAGTTGGCGAACTTGAGCGCGCCGCCGGTGCGCGTCCACAGCCCGATGAGCCCGCCGAGCGCCCACAGGTACACGAGCAGGATGAGGGCGAAGTCTTCCGTCCCGATGGCCGGAATCAGAAACTCCTGCACGATGTTCAGCTCGCCGGCGATGACGCCGCCCACGGCGACGCCGAGAAAGAGGGCGCTGATCACCTCACGCGTCCAGAAGGCGAGCACGATGGCCACGAGCGGCGGCAGCACGGACCAGAAGCCGTAGTGCCCGTCCTGCTCCGGGAAGTGGCCCGACGCCCCCACGGCCCCGCCAATAAGCAGCACGGCCAGGCCGATGAACCACCAGCGCAGCGACGTATGCCGCGATGCACCGTCACCGTCGTCGGCAGTCGGCTGTGTAGGCGGTGGGGCCGTCTCTTCCATGGCATCGGGGGGTTGATCCAAAGGGGTGGGCCGCCCCTAACAATAACGGTCAGGCGGCTCGGGTGCCAACGGCGCGGCTCACGGCTGCTGCCGGTGGAGCACGCGCCCGGGCCGATCGCCGGTGAAGGCGCCATTCCGCACGGCAAACTGCCCGTTCACGATGACGTGCTCCATGCCCTCCGCGAGCTGGTGCGGGTCCTGGAATTCCGCCGTGTCACGCAGCTGTGCCGGGTCGAAGACGACCACGTCGGCGTAGGCACCGGCGCGGAGCTGCCCGCGATCCTGGACGCCCATCACCGACGCCGACAGGTGCGTCATGCTGCGAATCGCGAAGCCGAGTTCGACAACGTTCTCTTCCATCACGTACCGGCGGAGCTTGCGCGGGAAGGCGCCGTAGTTCCGCGGGTGCGGTACCCCCTCGCCCATCGCCACGAGCCCGCCGTCCGAGCACGTCATCGTCCACGGCTGCCGCATGAAGCGCCGCACGTCCTTCTGGTTCATGTTGAACGAGACGATGCCAGGCGTCTCCTGCTCGATGAGGTTCAGCGCCGTGGCGAGCGGATCCTGCCCGCGGGCCGCGGCCACCTCCGCCAGCGTCTGGCCTTCGATCGAGGGGTCGGGGTCGAAGGTGCGGAACTGGATGCGCTCGGCCCCACCGCGGCGGGCGAGGTTGGCTTCCATATCCGTCAGCATGCGCGCACGCGTCTCCGGCGTGCGGATGCGCGTCACGAGCGAATCGCGACCGCCCGCCTCCGCCCAGCGCGGGACGAGCGCCGCCGTCAGGCTCGTCGCCGACGCGTCGTACGGATACTGGTCGGCGTAAACTTCCACGTCCTCGGCCCGCGCCCGCTCGATGCGCGTGGCAACGGCTTCGGAAAAGCCCCACACGGGCGGGCCGAGCGCTTTGATGTGCGTGACGATGCCCGGCAACTCGGCCTCGCGGGCAATCTGGATCACCTCGTCGACGGCCGCGATGAGGCCGATCGTGTAGTTCGACTCGTCGCGGATGTGGCTCTGGTAGACGCCGCCGAATGCCGCGGCCTCCCTCGACAGTTCGACGAGCTCATCGGTCTCCGCGTAGCTGCCCGGCGCGTAGAACGGGCCCGACGACAGGCCGAAGCCGCCCCTCTCCATCCCCTGACGCACGAGCGCTTTCATCCGGTCGAGTTCCTCGGCCGTGGGCGCGCGGTCGGCCATCCCCATGACGGTGCGGCGGATCGACCCGTGCGGGACGAGCGGCGCGGCGTTCACGCCGAGGCCGTGTTCCAGCAGGTCCGCGCGTTGCTGCTCAAGGTCGACGGCCCCACCGCCGTCGGGGTTGACCACGACGGTCGTGATGCCCTGCGCCAGGAGCGGCTCGGCCGCACTGAGGGCGGGGTCGGTCAGGCCGCCGCCGGCGTGGGAGTGGACGTCGATGAAGCCGGGCGCCACGTAGCGGCCCGCCGCATCGATTACCGTCTCGGCGCTGGCCGCCGACAAGTCGCCCACCGCGGCGATGCGGTCCCCGCGAATGGCCACGTCGGCACGCACCCACGGGTTGCCCGAGCCGTCGAGCACGCGCCCGTTGCGGATCAGCACGTCGTATTCTTGGGCAGAAGCGGTTGGCGGTACGGCACCAGCGATCCCCCCGATGCAGAGCAGAACAATTACCCAGAACGGTTTCATTGCGCGTCGTTTGTTGATGCGTTGGGACGTTGGGCGTTGATGCGTTTTGCGTTGATGTGTTGGAGCGTTCCGGAAGGAAGGTCTGGTCAACGTTCAACCGTCAACGCACACCCCGGAACGCCCAACGGAAATCAGTACCCGATGGCGACGCCGTTGCGCCGAGGGTCGGCCGCGCCAACCTTGGTGCCGTCTTCATTCACCAAAATCATGTGCACGCCGCCGAAGTACGGGTCGTGCGGCGGATACATTTCGAGCTCGTAGCCACGCTCGCGGAGGCGTGCCAGCGCATCGGCCTTGATGCCGTCCTCAATCCGCACCGTGGGCTCGGTGGTGAACGGGTAGACCCGCGGCAGCGCGATCGCGGTGGCCGGGTCGAGCCCGTAATCCAGCGTGTACAAGATCATGTGCACGATGGCGGGCGGGATGCGCCCCGACCCCGGCGACCCGACGACGAGCCGCACCGCGTCGCCGTCGAGCAGGATGGTCGGCGTCGTGGTGGACCGGGGCGTGCGATACGGCGCCCGCTGGTTGGCGACGACGTCGTCGTCGAAGTTGAGCGCCGCACTGTTGTAAAAGGCGCCGTCCGAGTACACGGCCGACCCAAAGTAGAGGCCCATCGTGTACGTGAGCGACACGGCATTCCCTTCGGCGTCAATCACTGAGAGGTGCGTCGTCTCCGACTCCTCCGGATCCTCGTCGTCGACGGTCGTCGCGGTGTCCGGCTTCGGCAGCGTCGTCGGCGCATAGGCGCCGAGGCGTCGGCAGGTGGGCGTCAGTTGGACCTGCCGCTCCTCGTCCCACGGGTCGCCGGCCGTCATCGAGTCGGGCACGGTGGCCTGGCCGATCAGCGCGCGGCGCTCGTCGGCATACTCCGGGCTCGACAGGCCCACGGCGGGCACGCCCGTGTCATCGGGATCGCCGACCCACTGCGCGCGGTCGGTGCGCGCGATGCGGATGGCATCCACCACGCGGCTCAGCGCGTCGGGGTGTTCTGCCGGGAGGCCCATGGCCGTCAGGTCGTACGGCTCCAGCAGTTCGAGCGTCTGCAACACCTCGACGCCGTCGAGCGGCGGCGTAGCGGCGAGCACCGTGTAGTCTTTGTACTGCCCGCAGAGCGGCCGCCGCCAGCGCGCCTGGTAATTCCGGAAGTCGTCGAGCGTGAGCGGGCTGCCGCCGGCCTGGAGCGTCTCGACGGCCTTCTGGGCGACCGGCCCCTGGTAGAAGCCGCGCCGTCCGTCCCGAGCGATGCGCTGCAGCGTGCGGGCGAGGGCCGGCTGTACGAGCAGATCGCCCGCCTGCAGCGGCTCGCCATCGGGGTAGAAGATCGAAGCCGCCGCCTCGTCGTACGTCAGCCGCTCCTCGTACCCGGCGATGACGCGGGCAAGGAGCGTGTGCACGGGGAACCCTTCGCGCGCCGCGCGGATGGCCGGTTGCATGACGGTGGCCCGCGGAAGCGTGCCATAGCGCTCGTGCGCCGAGAGCAGCCCGGCGACGGCCCCCGGCACGGCCACCAGCCGCTCGCGGCTGCGCACCGAGTCGGGGATCTGCTCCAGGTTGTAGTCCGGGTCGGCGCCGGCGCTCGCGTAGAAATCGACGTACTCGGCCGCCCGCGCATCATCGCGCCAGATCGTCATCGACCCGCCCCCGCCGATGCCCGCCATCATGGGCTCGACGACGTTGAGCACGAACGCGGTAGCGACGGCGGCATCGATGGCGTTCCCGTCCTGCTGCAGCATGTCGACGCCGGCCTGTGCGGCCAGCGGATGCGCCGCCGCCACCATCCCGTTCGCCGCCTCGGCGCGCTTCGCCAGCGGGCTCGATTGCGGAAGCGTGGCGTGCGCTGCGGAGGCCGCCGGCGCCGACGGCGTCGCCGATTCCTGCGCGCCGCTGCACGCGCTGAGCACGAGTAGCGCGGCGATGATCAGGACGCTCCACGCGGCGCGGGAGCGGCGGACAATGAGGGTGTTCATGAGCATGGTTGGACAATCAATAGACAGAGAATGCGGTATCAAAAGACGTCGTTGAGGGCGTCGATCAGCCGGCCGTACGCCGCCGGATCTTCGCGGAAGCTGCGGCGCTGCTCGACATGGATGAACGTGCCCGTGGCCTGGGTGGCGGCCTCGGTGCACGGCTGCGGCGAACCGTTGATGAGGCGCCCCTGCACGTTCGTGCTGCCGATGAGCCGGCACGCCGAGCTCCCCGGCACGCCGACTCGGACGCCGCGCTGGACGAGCGCCTGCTGCAACGATCGCAGCGCCGGCTGCACGTCCCCATCGATGCCGTTGCTCAGGAAGACGGGTTCGCAGTCCTCGCTGCCGTTGCCGTGCAGGCTGATGGCCACCATCTCGGGGAAGCGCTCGGTAAACACCGCGTGGGCCGCCTGAAACGGCGCGTCGACCACATGGGCCATGTCCGACACGTGGTAGCGCCCGTCGCCGCACACGCTAGAGGTCCCGTCGCAGGGCGACACGCCTTGATTCGCGCAGCGGTGCGTGCCGGCCAACAGGAGCACGCGGGCGCCGGTCTGCTGGAAGACGTCGACGCCCTCCCGGTGCGTGTCGAGATCGAAGACGGGGTGCGGCGCGTGGATGGCGAGGTTACGCTCCGGCGCGGGGTTTACGACGACGGCGCCCCACCCCTTTTCGACGGACGGCGTTTCCTGAAGCAGGTAATACAACGGCCCCGTGTCGGCCTCGGTAAACCGGATGAGCGCATACGAGGGGGCGTGCTCCGCAAGCTGCGCGTCGACGGCCGTGGTGTCGCCCGCGATGAGCGCGTCGACGATTGCACGCCACCGGTCGAGTTCGCCGCTCGTGGGCGGCACGAAGCCCTCGCTGCCCCGGCGCGGCATGGCGTCCTGGAGCGACTCGATGCGTGCACGCAACGTCCCCTGCACGTAGCGGTCGACCGCCTCAGCCGTCTCGTCCGACGTTGCCTGGGACGAGCCCCCATCGCATGCGAGCCCTCCGGCCCCAAGCAGAAGGACGAGCAACAGGCGAAACGTCGATGCGGCGCGCGGCATGGGCGGAAACCAGTTGGCGACGAGGACGAGACTACGCGTGCGCGGCGAGGGCGGAGGTCGCAAAGGCGCGCGGCACGGGCAGGTCTTTCATCGTGCGCAGGCCCGGCTTCGCCTCCAGCGCAAGCGGTACCGTGTTCACCAGCGCGCCGACGGTGGCCGTGTCGCCGAAGATGCCGTTCTTAATCACCAGGTCGATCGGCGGGTCGCCCTCGACCTGCACCGCGTCGCGCGGGTCGTCGGCGCCGACGTACATCTTGAGGTCGAGCGTGAGCGCGGGCTCGCCCGTTTTGTAGCCGGTGATCGCGTGATGGATGCCCGCGACCTCGCCGGCCTGCACGGTCAGAAACGGCGTCTCGACGACGCGCTCGGCGACCATCGGCTGGAGCGTCTCTTCGATGTCGTCGAGTGCCCACCCGAGCCCGTCGGCCAGGAGAAGCAGCGACTCGCGGAGTCCGATGTGCCCGAACGTGCCCGTCGCCTTCTTCTCCGCGAAGGCCGCTTCGGTGATGCCGGCGCCCACCTTCTCCTGAAGCGGCTTGCGGCGCTCGCTCGCGTCGACCACGCGCTGAACGTGCACTTCGCTCACATCGACGCACACGCCGGTGGCCATGAGCGCGAGCGTATCCATCGCGTAGCCCGGGTTCACGCCCGTGCCCACGATCACGACGCCGTTCTCTTTGGCGGCCTGGTCAAGCTGCTGGGCAAGCGCCGGATGGCGGTCGTACGGAAAGGAGAGCTCTTCGGTAGAGGAAACGACGTGCGCCCCCGCCTCGGCGCACTGGACGAGCTGGTCGCTCATCCGGTCCAGAAACGAGGTCGTCGTGTGCAACACCACGTCGGGCGTGGTGTCTGCCAGCACGGCGTCGGCGTCGGCGCGGACGGTGACGCCCGTGGGCGTGTCGCGGCCCACGAGGTCGGCCACGTCGCGGCCCACCTTCTCGGGGTCGATGTCGATGGCGCCGACGAGTTGGATCTGCTCCGAGGCGGCCTTGTCGAGGACGGTCTGGACCGTCGACTGTCCGATGGGGCCGAGGCCGTACTGCACGACGCGAATGGGGTCAGGCATGAAGAAACGCTTGGATTGGTTGGTGAAAGTAGAACGTACAGGCCGCACGCGATGCGCTCATGGCGCGATCGATGTGCGAGAGGATGTCAACCCCAACGCGGTTACGACCCGCGAGATGGGGCATGACGCTAAATCAGTTTGGGGCTTTTCACGAAGGCACTATCTGTTTGGAAGGCACCTCATTCCTGCGTCAGGCGGTGGATGAGCAGCGCCGCGCGCTGGGTGAGCAGGGGGAACGTGCGCAGGTTGATCGTCTCGTCGAGGCCGTGGGCGCCGCTGCCCATCACGCCGAGGCCGTCCATGCCGTCCACGTACGCGGCGATGAACGAGATGTCGGCCGCGCCGCGGGCGCCCGGATCGTACGCCTTCACCGGCCCCTGCCCGAGGTCGCGGCTCACCCGGTCGAGCACGTCTAGCAGCGCGCGGTTGCCGTCGGTGGGCTGCATGGCCGGATAGGCGTCCTCGAACGTGATCGCGGCCGAGGTCTGCGGGCGGTTCGGCCCGGCGACGATGGCGCGCATCCGGTCGCGGGCGGATTCCTTCTGCGCGTCGGAGATGAAGCGCAAGCCGCCGTCCACGACGACCGTCTTGGCCACGACGTTCGTCTTGCCGTAGGCCGTGCCACGCGCCGCGCTGGCGTCATACGACACGTCCGTCCCGCCGAGGAGGATGCCCGGGTTGAAGGTGAGGAACTCCTCACCGCGCACGTCTTCGTGGAAGGCGTTCAGGATGCGGGCCGCCTCGAAGACGGCGCCGCTGCCGGTGCCGTCGCTGAAGATGCCTGACGAGTGGGCCTGGCGGCCTTGCACGCGGAGCGTCCATCCGCTGGAGCCGCGCCGCGCGATCGTCGCGTAATCCATCCCGCTGGCCGTCTCGAACCCGAGCGCCACGTCGCTTTGCTGCGCCGCCTCGATCAGTGCACCACGGCTCACGCTAATGGGCTGGCCCGGCTTCTCTTCGTCGCCGGTGAAGGCCACCGTGATGTGCGCCCCGTCGAGCGCGCCGGCCGCGTCGAGCGCCTTCAGCGCGTAGAGGACCAGCGCGTTGCCGCCCTTCATGTCGTTGACGGCGGGCCCGGTGGCGAGCGTGTCGCTCAGCCGCTCGAAGCGCTGGAACGGGCTGTCTTCTTCGAAGACTGTATCGAGGTGGCCGATGAGCAGGAGGCGCGGGCCGCGGTCGCCCGTGCGCGTGGCGAAGAGGTGGCCGGCGCGGTTCACGCTGTCGGGCAGGCTGACCCACCGCGTCTCAAAGCCGAGCGCGTCCAGCTCGGCCCGGTACACGTCGGCGAGGGCGCGCACGCCGTCGTGGTTCATCGTGCCGCTGTTCATGTTGACCGTGCGCTCCAGGAAATCGATCGCCTCGTCGTTGTGCGCGTCGACGTAATCGACGATCTGCTGCTCGGTCGCCGACAGCGATTGGGCCGCCGCCGGGGTACTCAGCCCGATGACCGCGAAGAGGGCGAGCAGCAGGCCGGTGGCCCGGAGGATCGGAGGGGTATGCATGCGAGGGATGCTCATAGGAGGTCACAATTAAAGAAAACGAAACGTCCATTACGAACCGGCCCACCCGGCTTCGGACACGGCCAGGAGCAGCGCCCGCTGGATGGCAAGGTGGCCATCTTTATTGAGCCACCACTCGTCGAGCGAGTGCGCGCCGCCGCCGTCCCCGCCGCGCCCGATGGTAACGGCGGGGATGCCCTTGGCGATGGGCGTGTTCGAGTCTGTCGAGGAGATGCCGAGCGACGGCTCGGTGTCGAAGTAGGCCGTCGTCGCCATGGCGCGCTGGACGAGCGGCGTCGCCGGATCGATGGCGCCCGAGGGCCGGTCACCGATCATCTCGACGTCCATCGTGAGCGGCGCGCCCTCGCGGGTCAGTTCGTTCTGCTCCTCCAGGCCGCGCTGCATGGCATCCTGGAAGAGCGCGTCGATGGCATCGAGCCGCTCCGGACTGATCGAGCGCATGTCGACCTCCATCCAGGACTCGAAGGGGATGGAGTTGACGGACGTCCCGCCGCCGATGCGGCCCACGTTGTAGCTCGTGCGCGCGCCCTCCTGCGTGAATGGGTCGGCGGCGTCGGTGAAGTGCGTGATGGCGCGGCCGAGGGCGTGGTGCGGGTTGCCCGCCCCGAAGGCGCCCCACGAGTGCCCGCCGGGGCCTTTCATGGTTACGCGGTAGCGGTGCGAGCCGAGGGCCCGATGGATGATGCGCCCCATCCCGCCGCCGTCGACCGCGATCCAGCTGTCGATGGGCGGGCCGCCCTCGCGGAAGAGGTGCTTCACGCCGCGCAGATCGCCCAGCCCCTCTTCGCCGACGGTGCCGATGAAGAGCAGGTCGCCCTCGGTCTGCAGGTCGGTGGCCTCCAGCGCGCGCAGCACGGTGAGGATGACCATGAGTCCGCGCGCGTCATCCCCGATGCCGGGCGCGTAGAGCGTGTCGCCCCGTGCCTCGACGGTGACGTCCGTGCCCTCGGGGAAGACGGTGTCCAGGTGCGCGCCGAGCGCAACCGTGCGGCCGCCGGACTGCCCGCGCCGCAGCGCCAGCACGTTGCCCTCCGCGTCGGTCCAGGTCGAGTCCGCGCCGGCCGCCTGGAGCATCTCGCGGTACGTGGCGGCGCGTTCGTCCTCCATGAAGGGCGGCGCCGGGATCTCGGTCAGCATGATGAGCTCCTCTTGCGTGCGCGGCTCCAGCGCGACGATCTCGTCGAACGCCTGCTGCACGATCGGCACCTCGGCCAGCGCGTCGACCTCATCGATGTACTGCGGCTCGATGGTGGCCGGCGCGTCGGCGCTGGAGGCTGCCGTCGTGGCATCGTCGGCCGCGTCGCCGGCACAGCCGGCCGTAAAGAGCGCGGCCGCCATGAGGAACGCGGTGATGGGAAGCCATCGGGGGGGAAACAGAGTCGTCATCGGATTCAGGTGTAAGATTGCGGGGGCGTGGGAAGCTCCTGCGTGCGGGAGGCGGTCGGTCACTGGGGCGCAGAGACGCCCGGATTCAGGGACCGGCCGCGCCAGTCGCCGGGCGTGCCAAAGGGATAGAGCCGGTCGAGCGGAGCGGACGCGTAATCGAGTGCGTCGAGGCGCACCGTCCCGAACCAGTCGCCCGGTGCGTCGACGATGATGTTGGTCGGCGCGTAGCCCGTCTCGTCGAACCCGCGGCGGAAGTGGACGCGCGTCTTCGAGACGAACACCTGGTAGTCGTCCGGCTCGATGGGGCCGAAGCGGAGCGTCTCCGGGCGGATCGTCTGCTGGTAGGCCGGCACCAGGATGAGCGTGTTGCCGTCGCCGTAGTCGATGGCGGCGACGCGGTCGTAGCCCCACCGTTCGCCGCGCCACGCGAGCGTGCCATCGATGGCGATGGGCTCGCCGGCCTGCTCGCCGGTATAGCCGCCCACCGCGCCCGAGAACGCGTCGCCGGGCTGGAGGTCCTGCTCCCAGATCCGGTCCAGCGTGGGTTCGGCGGTGAGCGAGGCGTACAAGACGCCGCTCACATTCTGCTCGATGAGTTCGCGGAGCGTCCACGTCGCATCGCCGGGACGGTCCCAGTAGTCGGCCAACACGACGGGCGTCTC
>JAAAPH010000159.1 GCA_009908415.1 Bacteroidota bacterium | reverse complement strand
GACCCTTGAGGCCGTTTTGGCGGACAGCCCGTTCCAGGGTGCCCCCGCCCACGCGGGGATAGACCCTCATGTCGGGAGAGGGCGACAGCCGCCGCGTGGGTGCCCCCGCCCACGCGGGGATAGACCCCTACTTTGACTACAGCACGTCGCCGCCTGCGCGGTGCCCCCGCACACGCGGGGATAGACCCCGTGTGGTTGTGCGGATTCGTGCCGTCGTTGTGGTGCCCCCGCACACGCGGGGATAGACCTTGAGGTGATGGAGGTCCCGTCCTACACGGGTAGGTGCCCCCGCACACGCGGGGATAGACCTCTGGCGGCTCACACCCCAGGCCGACATTACGGGGTGCCCCCGCACACGCGGGGATAGATCAGCGCGGCGGCTGCATGAAGTGCATCGTATCAGTGGTGGTCCTCCACCCGTCTTGCTTAGCGATGCTGACGTTGATGAAGCCTGCCGAACCAAATAAGTATTGTAGCCCCTGAACCCCTCAGAACTATCTGTTTTCGCAAACCGTCAACCAAGACACAAAAACCACAATGAAAACGTTTATGAAGCGCATCACACTTATCGTCATTTCCCTGTTGATTTTTGCTGGATGCGACAGTAGTCCAACAGGCCCAGAAGACGCTACCTTGACTCTTACCTTAGAATTGGGAGATCATGACTATAATGATGCTCTTGTAGAATCCAGAATGAAGGGTTTTATGAAAGTTGCTCACGCTGAACCATCACGTGACGGTAGCGAGTCTATTCGTCGTGTACTTACTGATTACGAGATAATGCGTGGTGAGGCTGGTGTAAATAACATCACATTTCGTACTTCTGTAAAGCCTACTGAGGGCCGCATTCAAATTATGCTCTATGATGGAGAAACTGGTGAAGTATTTCAATATGCTGAAACAGAGCGTGTAATCTCAGTGCGTGAAGACGTAAGCATAGAGTATGATGAAGTTTTTACATTTGAACCCTCTGTAATTACAGCGAGTCTATCTCGTGAAGGAGTCTTTACTACATTGACATATAAAACTCAAGAATACGATTCTAGCTCTCCTTATTTATATAAGACGTTAAGAAGTAGTAAAGATATTAATGAACTTGCCAATGGTACCAATGACATTAATGGTGGTGATGAAGATGATATTATTTTTGGAGACTACCTTGTCTACAGTTACAATGGTTTCGGGTCGGAAGATAACGAGATGACTTCAATTCCAGAAGAAGGCAACCGCCTTGCTGACTCAGGAATTAATGAATACGGTCAGCTGGGTGTTGCGGAGTTTCCTATTGATCCCCCTCCTTCTGAACAGTATAGACCTTATATTTTTCCTGACAGTCTTAGCGGCCGCTTTCGGTTTGACATCAAAGACTCTTGGAGAACTGAGGAAGGAGAAGGACCACGGTATGTTTATTATCCAAATCTTGGAGCAGATCCAGTCATTCGCACAGCACACGACACGCCGGATGAGATATCACGATAAGTAAGGCGGACCTTGCGGGTTGAATCGGCGGGGTGGGTGCCCCCGCACACGCGGGGATAGACCTGAGTACCTGGAAGAGCAAAAAAGCGCTAAGATTCCGAATGACAACAGTCAGCTTAAAGGTTCCTGGAATGAAGCCAACGAATGGATCGCGTAGAACTGGATGCCGCGTGCATTGGCTGCCGGCCTCAAAAAGTTTGCTCACATCATTTCTCCCGATGTATTCGGTGCCCTTTCTGCCGAAGAACTGGTAACCAAGGCAAGCGACTTTGAAATGCGCATCTTTGACAACCGCGCCGATGCGGAAGCCTGGCTCAAGGGGTCGTCGCGCACTCCTCAGAATATTTACTCACCTGAAGCCTGTTCGTTACAGGCGGGCTTCTTTATTTGAAAGACATAAATTGCATCCTTCAGCTACTGTCATCGCCTAACGGTATCCCTACTTTTCAATGGCTATCTGCCCAGCGTACCAATCTTAGGCCATGGCTGTAGTCCCGGTATTCATCATGATGACCGCTGTAAACTGGCTGGATAGGTTTACCATCGCTCTTATGCCATCCATAAATAGTCACTTTTCCCTCCACCTGCTGCTGTACAATATCTTTCTTGTGCCCGGCAATAAGCAAACCCTGCACATCAACCCCTTCAAGCTGTTCTTCAATCATAGCATGATGACGTTGATAATATGCCACGGAAGTCATTTCAGGGCCGGGCGTCATGGTGATAGGCGACAGCTTAATATCGGCCTGCTCCCAGATAGCATCTACCATTTTCGGGGTAGGAAGAAGCGCGTTTTCCTGTTCTGCTATATCAAGTGCTTCGCTCATACCCACAGGCGTTCTTACGCCGTCAACCGAGTAATAATCCGGTGATACACAAAGAGTGCTGCCCTGGTAACTAATTGGAATCCAATCACCACAGGTTGAAAAGGCAGGTTTTTCAAAGGAAGCCAATCCGGTAAAACCCGGTAGGCTGATCAGAAATGATGTTAAAAGTCCTTTAACCATGTATTGCATGCTTCTAGTACTATTGGTTCCGGCCAGCATCGGTGGTTGTGAACCACTGCATTGTGGTTCACATTCATATGTACTTATTGCCATCATTGGATGACAAAAAGCAACAAATTATCTAATCGTCAATTTTTATTTTTATTTGGCCAACTTTTGTTCAGGTAAGTACACCCATACTCTGTACCGGACAAAAACTAGACGGATCTAAAAACTGAAAGAGACTAATGCCGAGCAGCACCGGTCGTGACAACCAATGGCGACCACTGCTGACATCAGCCCCGTTCGCCCATGCAATACGTAGAGTCGATGACCAGCGTTCTCTCCAATCATCTCGGGTGGCACCGGGCCCGGCTCAAGTTCGTGGCTCGTTTTACCTCGGCGCTCTTGAAACTTACGACGACCAATCTCCGGGAGATTGCCGTCACGCTGAAGGCCGGCGTCAAAGAAGAGTCGAGCTACCGGAGCATCCGCCGCTTTCTGTCCGACTACGAGATCGATTTTGCGATGCTGGGTCGCCGTCTGGTGCGGCTTCTGCCGCAGAAGCCTCCCTACAGGGTGGTTCTGGATCGCACGGAGTGGCATTTTGGCCAGACCCCGGTTAATGTGCTCATGGTCGCTATCGCCCACCGGGGAATTGCCTTTCCGGTGAGCTGGACGGTGCTCAAGGAGGGGGGCATCTCCTCGGCTGAGGAGCAGTGCAAGGCCCTTGAGCGCTTTTTCGCCGTCGTGGATCCGTCGGACGTCGAGGTTGTGCTCGCAGACCGGGAGTTTATCTCGGCCAAGTGGCTTCGCTGGCTTCAGGGCCATAAGGTTCCGTTCGTCGTTCGTCTTCGTTCGGATCGTCGGATCGGACTTGCGTCGCAGGATTCCCTGCGCAAGGGTCTGTCTCTGCCGGCGCGCATGTTTGCCCAGCCGCTTGCGACCCGTGAGGAAAACGTGCTGGGTGGGGGGGCGCTATTTGCATGAAGCGAGTGGGGGATATGTCAAATATGTCAAGGCAAAAGTGGTCGTGCGGCGGATTGCTCCTCCCGAAAGCGAGACCGACGACGAGTTTCTTATTTTGGCCACCTGGACGGTCGATCCCGCGAGGGCGACGACGTTCTATGAGGAGCGCTGGGAAATCGAAACCATGTTCGGGGCGCTCAAATCGCGGGGGTACCGGCTCGAAAAGACCCATTTGACCGCGCTAACGCAGAAATTTCTACAACAGGTCGAGGACTCATTGGCCTGGTGGCGCTGGCCTTCGCTTGGACGCACATCGTTGGAGAATGGCGAGCAACCCGGGAGGGCCCACCCCGTCTGAAGTCACATGGACGACGCCAGCGGAGCCTCTTCCCCTGCGGGCTGGACCTGCTACGGGGCATCTTGACGACGCCCGCGCCTCAACCCGCCGCGTTCTTTGCCTGTCTACGCGGACTTCGAAGTCCTACTGCACTTTTGTACTGTACATAGGGCGCTGTCCTGTACATAGGCCCTGCCCCCGTGGGAATAATCAAACCCGCGGGCGAGCTCCCCACTCTTTGTCGTTACGTCCCCTGCTTCCAGACCGTCATGCCCCGACTGCCCATCCTGCCTGCCCTCTTCCTCGGTGCCCTCTTGGTCGGGGGCTGCGGCTCGCCCCAAGACGGCGCGCGCCGTGCGGACGATCGACCAAACGTCATCTTGGTGATGGCCGATGACCTGGGCTACGGCGATGTAGGGGCCTACGGCCAGACGAAGATACACACCCCGGCCCTGGACGCGCTGGCGGGTGAGGGCACGGTCTTTACCCAGTTCTACTCGGGGAGTGCCGTGTGTGCCCCTGCCCGGTCCGTGCTCATGACCGGCCAGCACACGGGCCACACCCCGATCCGCGACAACAAGGAGATCACGCCGATCGGGCAGCACCCCTTGCCCGACTCCTCGGTCACAATGGCCGAGGTGCTCAGCGCCGCCGGCTACCGGACGGCCGCGATGGGGAAGTGGGGCCTCGGGCCACCCGGCTCCGAGGGAGCGCCCACCCGTCAGGGCTTCGACGTGTTCTACGGGTATCTCGGGCAGCGACGGGCGCACCACTACTACCCGGAGTTTCTCTTCTACAACGGAGAGCGGGCCCCGCTCCCCGGAAACACCGTCGAGGACGATAGGAACTCCCCCGGGTCCGGCCCGCCAATCACGAGGGGCACCTATAGCCACGACGCCATCGCCGACTCAGCGCTGGCCTTCATACGCCGGAACCAAGCTCGACCCTTTTTCCTCTACCTCCCCTTCACCATCCCGCACGTCGACATCGCGGCGCCTGACGCGGCCTGGGCGCCCTACCGCAACGAGGACGGAACGAGCATCTTCCCCGAGACCCCGTACGACGGCGGCTCGTACGGCTACGTGCCCGTGGATCAGCCGAATGCCGGGTACGCCGCCATGGTAACCCGGATGGATCGGGACATCGGCCGGATCAAGGCCCTGGTCCAGCAGCTGGGGCTCGCCGAGGATACGATCATCCTCTTCACCAGCGACAACGGGCCGACCTGGATCATCTACGACCTGGAGGTCTTCGACTCCAACGGACCGTTTCGAGGACACAAGCGCGACCTCTACGAGGGCGGCATTCGCGTCCCCATGATCGCGTGGGGCCCCGGCCGGATCCCCGCGGGCCGGCGGGACGATACCGTCTGGGCGATGTGGGACCTGCTCCCGACACTCGCCGCTTACGCCGGCACCGCGGCCCCGGCCGATATCGACGGCCTCAGCTTTGTGCCCACGCTGTCCGGCACCCCTGAGGCCCAAGCGCAGCACACCCACCTGTACTGGGAGATCTACGGGCCCAATCCAGCGCAGGCCGTTCGGGCCGGCCGCTGGAAGGCCGTCCGGACGCCGCTGGGGGATGGGACGATCGAGTTGTACGATCTGATGAGCGACCCGGCCGAGCAGAGCGACCTCTCGGCCCTCTACCCGGCCGTCTCCCGGCGGATGGACTCGCTGATGTCGGCCTCCCGTACCCCGTCTGCGCTGTTTCCAGAGTGAGCGTCCCCTCTCCTCTTCTCGCGGTCGCGGCTCGCCATGCGGTCGCGCCCTCAAGGCCGGTGCCCCTCGCCCGCACGGAGATAGCCCCCAGCAGGGGATCCCATGCGATGGCCGTCAGGCGCTACCTCCCGGCGGGCCACCGAGCCGGTGCACGGTCCCCGCCGTGGTTAAACCTCGCGCGGGGATGGAACGTACGTATCTTCTACTTCCCAACCATCCCGCAACGGCCTCCATGGCGCACACGCCGTCCCCCTCATCCCCGTCCTCCGCCCACGACGACACGCCGCCGCGCTTCGACAGCCTGCGCCGCCTGTGGCACGTGCTGAAGCCGTACACCTGGCAGGTCGTAGGGCTGTCGACGCTTATCGCGGTGGCCTCCTCGCTTGGCGCCGTCGGGCCGCAGTTCGTACGCGTCGCCTTCGACCGGGTCATTCCGAGCGGCGAGTGGCGCCTATTCGCGTACCTCGGCGGCGCGTACGCGGGCTTTTACCTGCTGCGCGCGCTGGTGGGCTACGCCAGCATGTACCTGAGCTTCGCGTTCACGCAGAGCATCATCGCCGACATCCGGATGCGGGCGTACGGGCGGCTCCTGCGGCTGCCGGTGACGCGCTTCACGGAGGAGCGCTCCGGCTCGCTCGTCTCGCGCGTCGTGTCGGACGTGAACGCGCTGCAGTCGATGATCCAGGCCGGCTCGTCACGGCTCGCGGGGCAGCTCTTCAGCATCGTGGTCGTGCTCGTCATCGTCGTCTGGATGAACTGGCAGCTGGCGCTCATCAACCTGGTCGTGGCGCCGCTGCTGGCCCTCATCACACGCCACTACCAGGAGCCGCTGCGCCTCGCCGCACGCAAGATCCGCGAGCGCGTGGGCGAGATGACGGCTGTCGCCTCCGAGTCGATCGGCAACATCCAGGTCGTCAAGGGCTTCGCGACGGAGTCCATCGAGACCCAAAAGCTCGGCGCGGAGAACGACGCGTACGTGGAGCACAACCTGGACCGGCGCAAGGACGTGGGCTGGATGGAGGGGCTGATCACGCTCACAGCCGATTACGGCATCGGCGCCATCATTCTCGCGGGCGGATGGATGGTCGTCGGCGGCTCGCTCACGATCGGCGAGCTCACCGCGTTTCTGATGTACCAGCGCCAGCTGCAGCGGCCCATCCTGTCCGTCATGTTCTTCAACAACCAGCTGCAGGCCGGCATGGCTGCGCTCGAACGGGTATCCGACCTCCTCGATGCCGAACCGGAAACGTCGGGCGATGAGGAGCGCATCCCGCGTGGCAACATCGACTTCGAGGACGTGACCTTCGCCTACCCCGGCGCCGACGAGCCGGCGTTGCGCGGCCTGTCGCTGCGCATCCCGGAGGGGCGCACCGTGGCACTCGTGGGGCCGTCCGGCGCGGGCAAGAGCACGGTGACGCGCCTCATCAGCCGCTTCTTCGACCCCGACGACGGGCGCATCGCGCTCGCTGGGCGCGACCTCCGCGCGTTCGACCTGGACGCCCTCCGCTCGTCCATCGCCATTGTGCCGCAGGACCCGACGCTCTTCTCCGGCTCCGTCCGCGACAACATCCGCTACGCCCGCCCGGAGGCCAATGACGCAGCCGTCGAACACGCCGCCCAGATTGCCCACGCCGATGGCTTCATCAACGAACTGCCGCAGGGGTACGACACGGAGATTGGCGAGCGGGGCACGAAGCTCTCCGGCGGGCAGAAGCAGCGCATCGCCATCGCCCGCGCGGTGCTGAAAGACGCGCAGGTTCTCGTGCTGGACGAGGCCACCGCCAGCCTCGACAGCGAGTCGGAGGCCATCATCCAGGAGGCGCTCGAAGGCGCCTTCGCCCAGCAGTCCGACCTGACGACGATCATCATTGCGCACCGCCTCTCGACGATCCAGGATGCGGACGTGATCCACTGCCTGAAGGACGGCCAGTTGGTCGAGTCGGGCACGCACGCCGAGCTGCTTGCCTGCGAGGGGCTCTACGCGCGCCTCCACGACCTGCAGTTTCGCAGCGAGACGAATGTGTTCTGACCCTGGCTTGGCCCCCTGCTTGGACCGTCCGGTCACTCCGCCGGCCACGCGCCGAGCAGGCGGCGTACGGTGACGAGCTGACCGAGGTGATACGCGTTGTGATCGGCCACGAGCAGGGCCTCACGTAGCACCGTCTGCCCGTCGCCGTGGGGAATCTCGGCATAGAGGTCGGTATCCGGGTCGGCCACGAGGTCCTTCATCGCCTGCAGGTCGGCGCGGAAGCGGCGGACGCTCTCGGTCCACGCCGCCTCGCTTGGGGGCGCGGGCGTATCGGGCCAGTAGTCATCGGGCCAGTCGGGCGCCGTGTAGTCCGGATTTCGGCAGAAGTCGAGGATGTCGTGCTGCGCAATGCGGATGTGCTCCAGCAGCTCCCATGGCGCGTACGGCAAGCCGTCGGGCCGGGTGCCGCGCAGGTCAGCCGGCAGGCCAGCGATGGCGTCGCCGAAGGTCGCGTGTGCCTGCCGCGCGTCGAGCAGGTTGAGCAGATGCTGGCGGAGCGAAGCGTCGGAGTCCATCATGCGTTGTGGGTTGTGCGTTGTGGGTTGTGCGTTGTGGGTTGTGCGTTGTGGGTTGTGCGTTGTGGGTTGTGCGTTGTGGGTTGTGCGTTGTGCGTTGGCGGATTCTCCCATTCCTGCGCGTCCCCCGCTCCGGGACAATCCCACGCGTCGTTCGTAGCAGCGATCCCGATGGTTTTGCATCACGCCGCCTCCTCCCCCATGCGATCGCAACGCATCTTGTGGTTGATCGTCCTGCTGCTGACGACGAGCGCGGTGGGGACCGGATGCCGAAGCGCGAACGGTCTCCCCGATCCCCACGCGGCGGACAGCACGTACACCCTGCACCTGGTGGAGCACGGCTGGCACGCGGGCATCATGATGCGGCGCTCCGACATCCCGTCGGGCGCGTGGCCGGTGCTCCAGGACTTTCCGGAGGCGCGCTACATCGAGGTGGGATGGGGCGACGCCGGGTACTACCAGGCGGCGGATCCGGGCGTGGGCAAGCTGCTGAAGGCCGGGCTCTGGCCGACGTCCAGCGTGCTGCACGTGGCGACCTTCCGCCGCGGGCCCACCGAGGTATTTGGGAGCCGCACCATCATCCGCATTCCGGTGACGGCGTCGGAATTCGAGGCGCTGCTCACCTTCATTCGTCGAGAGCACGCGCGGGATGCCGACGGGGCGGTGGTGCCCCTGGGGCCGGGCCTGTACGGGCGCAGCCGGTTCTACAAAGCCACGACGCGCTACCATGCGCTGAACAACTGCAACACATGGGCGGCGCGGGCGCTTCGGGCGGCGGGCTGCCCGATGGCGCCGGGCCGGGCCATCACCGTTCGCGCTCTACTAGCACAGGCGCGCGATTGTGGTCCGGTGGTGCAGGAGCGGCACTGACGGCAACCACCCCGGCTTCTGTGGCGTGCTCCTGCTCGGGCTCCGGCGGCGCCGTCGTGTCCAAATACGCGCTCAGGCGGTCGCCATCATCCTCCTCATCGCGCTCGGCCAGGATGTACATTACGGCCTCGTGGAGGTTTTCGTAGAAGTGGTCAGGGCCGATCCGCTCGTACAGGCCGCTCCGGCGCAGCAGGTCGCGCACCGGCCCGATGAGCCCCGTAAAGTACAGCTCGATGCCACGCTCCTTCAACTGGGTAATGATGTCCTCCAGCGCCTCCAGGGCCGTGGTGTCCACGTCGTTGATGCTGGCGCCGTCGATGATGACGGCCTGGAGGGCGTGCTCGCTGTGCGCGCTCTTGTCGAGGATGAAGCTGCGGAAGTACTTGGCGTTGGCAAACGAGAATGCGGCGTTCACGCGGAGGATGAGCAGGCCCTGGATGGGGTGCGCCTCCTCGAAGCGGGCCACGTCGTGAAACGAGCGCGTATCCTCCAGGTGGCCCAGCTCGGCCATGGTCGGCCGGCTCACCCGGTAGAGGATCGCCACGATGGACGCGGCAATGCCGAGCACGATGCCCTCCTGAATGCCGATGGCGAGCGTGGCCACGAACGTGAACAGCGCAATGGCCCCTTCCCGTTTGCGCGTCTGGAACAGGTATACCACCTCTTTCACGTCCACCAGCCCCACGGCCGCGACGATGATGATGGCCGCCAGGGCCGGCATGGGGAGGTAGTAGAAGAGCGGCGTCAAGAACAGCAGCGTGAGCGCCACGAGCGCCGCGGCCACCATGTTGGCCAGGGGCGTGCGGGCGCCGGCCTGGTCGTTCACGGCCGTCCGGGAGAAACTCCCCGACACCGGGATGCTCTGAAAGAGGCCGCCCATCACGTTGGCCGTCCCGATCGCCACGAGCTCCTGGTTGGCGTCGATCGTCGTATTGTGTCGGGCAGCGAACACGCGTCCTAACGAGACGACACTCATGAACTGCACGAGCGCCAGCGTGAGGGCCGTCGGCAAAAGGCTCGTCATGTCGCCCCACTGCAGTTCGGGCAGCTCCCACCCGGGGAGGCCGGACGGGATCTCGCCGATGACGGCCACGCCCTTCGCGTCCAGCCCGAAGGCCCACGTCACGAGCGTGGCGCCCACCACGACGATCAGCGCCTCGGGGATGAGCGCATTCCACCGGCGGATGCCAACGAGGAGGACGATGCTGACCAGGCCGATGGCCAGGGAGGGGCCGTGGATGTGGGCCGCCTGCTCGGCCACGCCCTGAACGAGCACATGGACGTACTGCGAGCGCGCCAACTCAACGCCCACCAGGTTGCCCAGTTGGCTGAAGCCGATGATGAGGGCCGCCGCGGCCGTAAAGCCCGCGATGACGGGCCGCGAGAGCAGATCCGCCAGGAAGCCGAGGCGTGCGGCCCCCATGCCGATCTGAATGAGCCCGACCATACCGGCCAGTAGGATAGCCAGCGCCACGTACTGCGCCGAGCCCGGCGCAGCGAGCATGCTCACGCCCGTCGCCACAATCAGCATGTCGATGGCCACCGGCCCCGTAATGAGCTGGCGCGACGTCCCCAGGAAGGGGTAGACGATGAGCGGGATGAGGGCGGCGTAGAGGCCGTAGATGGGCGGCAGGCCTGCAATGACTGCGTATGCCATCCCTTGCGGAATGAGCATCACGCCGACCGTGAGTCCGGCGGCTGCATCCCTCCACCCGTCAAAGATCCCGTAGGAGGGCAGCCACTTCGTAATGGGTAGTACACTGCGCATCCAGTGCGTATTGCCGTCTGGCATATGCGTATACCCGAGCCTAGACTACCGGAGGAGCCTCACATCGAGGGTTCCTCGCCTTTATCGGTGGCCGTAGATTGCTCTTAAGAGTCCTGTGATACAATACGATCAGGAGGCTTGTCCGTCCGATGCAACACGTTTGCCATAGCGATGGGCGCGTGAATGAGCCCCTTAGTGGTTGTGCATGGTCTCCAGCTACGACGCAGCAGGCGTCGATTGTTCGAAGGCCGCCTCAGTCTTCTCAAAATATTTGCGAATGCGGTCGCCGTCGTCATCAAGATCCCACTTCCGGAGGATATGCACGACGGCGTCGTGCGGGCCCATGTGGAAATGCTCGGCCCCCAGTTGGTCGCGGAGCCCCGACCGCACGACGACCTCACGGACCGGCCCGATGAGCCCCGTGAAGTAGAGCTCGATGCGCCGGTCGTCCAGCGTCTCGATGACCGAGCGCAACGCGTCCACGGCCGTCGTGTCGAGGTCGTTGATGCTCGTGCCGTCGATGACCACCGCACGAATGTCGCGCCCCTCGCGTTCGCTCTCCAGAATGAAATCCTTGAAGTATTCGGCATTGGCAAAGGAAAACGCGGCATCCACACGAAGCACGAGGATATCCTCGATGCGCTGGGCCTGGTCGAACCGGTCGAGGTCGCGAAACAGCCGGGTGCCGGGCACGTGGCCCAGCTCGGCCACGTTCGGACGGCTAATCCGGTAGAGCACGGCCACCATGCTGGTCCCGATGCCTAGCAAAATCCCTTCCTGGATGCCGACGAACAGTGTGCAGGCGGCCGTAACGAGGGCGATTACCCCATCGCGTTCTTTCGCCTCGAACAGCCGGCGCAACTCATCGACGTCGACCAGACTGAACCCCGCCACGATGATGATAGCCGCCAGCGTAGGCATGGGCAGGTAGTAGAAGAGCGGCGTCAGGAACAGCAGCGTGAGCGCGATGATGCCTGCAACGACCACATTGGACAGGGGCGTACGGGCGCCGGCCTGATCGTTCACGGCCGAGCGGGAGAAACTCCCCGAGGAGGGGATGGCCTGGAAAAAGCTACCGCACAGGTTGGCCGTGCCCATCCCCACGAGCTCGCGGTTGGCGTCGATGGAGTAGCCATGCCGCGCCGCGAACACGCGTCCTAATGAGACGACATTCATGAACTGTACGAGCGCCAGCGTGAGAGCCGTCGACAGGAGGTTCGTCATGTCGCCCCACTGCAGTTCGGGCACCCCCAGCCCGGGGAGGCCGGACGGGATCCCGCCCACAACGGCCACGCCCAGGTCGGTCCAGCCGAAGCCCCACGTCGCCGTCGTCGCGATGATTACGACGATCAGCGCCTCCGGCCAGCGCGGCTTCCACCGCGGCAGGCCCACCAGCACGGCCATGCTCGCCAGCCCGATCGCCACCGACGGGCCGTTCGTCTCGACGGCGCGCTGGATGGCCTCCCACGCCAGCACGTACACAAACTGTGAGCGCGCCAGGTCGATGCCC
>JAAAPH010000418.1 GCA_009908415.1 Bacteroidota bacterium | reverse complement strand
GACCTCGGCGTCGATGCCGTTCTTGGCGAGGGCGTCGGCGGCGTCGAGCGTTTTGTAGAGGCTGCCGCCGTAGGTGATGATCGTCACGTCCTCGCCGGTCCGCCGGACGGCTGCCGTTTCGATGTCCACGGCGCCCGCCTCGGACGGGAGCGTGCCCTCGCGGTTGTAGAGGCTGGAGTGCTCGAAGATGAGCACGGGGTCGGGGTCGTCAAGGGCCGTCGCCAGCATACCGCGGGCGTCCTCCATCGTGGCCGGCGTCAGCACCTTCAGCCCGGGGATGTGGGCGTACCAGCCCTCCAGGCTGTGCGAGTGCTGGGCGGCGAGCTGCTTCCCACCGCCCGTGGCCATGCGAATGACGACCGGCACGTTGAAGTGGCCGCCCGACATGTGCAGGTAGGTGGCCGCCGTGTTCATGATTTGGTCGAGCGCGAGCAGGCTGAAGTTGACCGTCATGATTTCGACGATGGGGCGCATGCCCCCGAGCGCGGCGCCGATTCCGGCCCCCACGAACGCCGACTCCGAGAGCGGCGTGTCACGGATCCGTTCGGGCCCAAACTCGTCGAGCAGGCCCTTGCTCACTGCGAAGCACCCGCCGTACCGGCCCACGTCTTCGCCCATGAGGAAGACGCGCTCGTCCTCCCGCATGGCTTCGCGGATCGCTTCCCGAACGGCCTCGCGGTACGTCGTCTGGATGGTGGATGGAGTCGTGACGGCCATGAGCGTGTGGTGAATGGGGTCAGAAGCGGCGTACTCGGCTTGGGGCGTGCGGATCACGAAGCGGGCGAGGCGGCCGGCTGTCCGTTGGACGCCGCTCCGGATGGCGCGTCGCTGTACACGAACCGGGTGAGGGCGTCCACCGGCTCCAGCGTGCCCGCCTCGGCGAAGGCCACGGCGTCGTCGATCTCCTCGTTCACCTCGGCCTCAAGGGCCTTCCGGTCGGCATCGGACAGCAGATCGTGGTCTTTCATCCGGTCGAAAAACGTGGCGATGGGGTCGCGCTGCTTCCACGCGTCCACTTCGGATTTTTCGCGGTACAGCTCGGGGTCGAACATGGAGTGTGCCCGAAACCGGTACGTGCGGCACTCCAGAAAATACGGCCCCTGGCCCGATCGCACTTCGTCCATGGCGCGGCGCGCGGCCGCTTCCACGGCCAGCACGTCCATGCCATCGACGGCCTTGGACGGGATCTTGTAACTCTCCGCTTTCTCCGTGAGATCGGTCTGCGACTCGGACCGGTCGAGGGCCGTTCCCATCGCGTAGAGGTTATTCTCGCATACGAACAGGACGGGCAGCTGCCACAGCTCGGCCAGGTTCATCGACTCGTGGAACTCGCCCTCGGCCACGGCGCCCTCCCCAAAGAAGCAGATCGTGACGCCGTCGCGCCCCTGCAGGGCGTCGGCGAGGCCCAGCCCCACGGCCAGCGGCAGCCCGCCGCCGACGATGGCGTTGCCGCCGTAGATGCGCAGGGTGCGGTCGAACAGATGCATGGATCCGCCGCGCCCGCGGCAGCACCCTTCCTGCTTGCCAAACATCTCGGCCATGATGGCTCGCGCCGGCATCCCACGCACCAGCGCGTGCCCGTGCTCCCGGTAGGTCGCGACGATGGCATCCTGCTCGGCCGCCGCCTCCATCACGCCGACCGCGACGGCCTCCTCCCCGATGTAGAGATGGAGAAAGCCGCGGATCTTTTCCGCCGTGTAGAGCTCGGCGGCCCGCTCTTCCATCCGGCGGATACGCAACATCTGATGGAGCAGGTGCCGCGCATGCTCGGGCGACACCGTCGGCTTCGACGCGTTGGTTTTCTTTTTCGCCATCGACTTTCGGGTTGGGCGGGTTGGTTTCGCAGTGGGTGAGGCGGGCGCTCGGCCGCGTCGGTTAACCCGAGGCGGTTTCGAGCGTGGACAGGTCGCCCTCCGGCAGGCCGAGCTCGCGCGCCTTGAGCAGGCGACGCATGATCTTGCCGCTCTTGGTCTTGGGCAGGCTGTCCTTGAAATCAATCTCCTTCGGCGCCACGGCCGCCCCCAGCTTGGTTCGGGCGAACCCCAACAGGTCGAGCCGAAGCTCGTCACTGGGCGTGTAGCTCGTATTGAGGGCCACGAAGGCCTTGACGCGCTCCCCGCTCACGGGGTCGGGTTTGCCAATCACCCCGGCTTCGGCCACGGCATCGTGCTCCATGAGCGCGCTCTCGACCTCGAAGGGGCTGACCATGTGCCCCGACGTCTTGATGATGTCATCGGCGCGGCCGACGAACCAGAAGTAGCCGTCGGCGTCTTCGCGGGCGAGATCGCCGGTGAGGTACCAGTCGCCCACGAAACAGTCCTCGTAGCGCTTCTTCTCGTGCAGGTAGCCCCGAAACATCGACGGCCAGCCGATGCGCAGGGCGAGTTCGCCCTCCTCGCCCGGAGGCATCTCCTCCACCTGATCGTCCGTGCGCTTCACCACGGCAGCGTCCACGCCGGGTAGCGGGCGGCCCATCGAGCCTGGACGGATGTCGAGCGCCGGAAGGTTGGCGATCATGATGCCCCCCGTTTCCGTCTGCCACCAATTGTCGTGGATCGGCAGGCCGAGAGCCTCCTGCCCCCACATCACCGCCTCCGGATTCAACGGCTCGCCAACGCTACACACGAGGCGCAACGCACTCAGGTCGTACCCCTCACGGGGCGTGCCGCCGACACGCATGAGCATGCGGATGGCCGTGGGCGCCGTGTACCACACCGTGACCTGTTGCTCCTCCAAGATGTGATACCACCGCTCGGCGTCGAAATCCGCCTCGTCCACCACGTTCGTCACCCCATGCACGAACGGCGCGATGATGCCGTACGACGTGCCCGTGACCCACCCTGGATCGGCCGTGCACCAAAACACGTCGTCCGGATGCAGATCGAGCGCATACTTGCCCGTCATGTAGTGCATGACGATGGCCTCGTGCACGTGCAGCGCTCCCTTGGGCATGCCCGTCGTACCGCTCGTGAAGTGCAGCAGCGCCAGATCCTCCGGGTCGGTCGCCGGGAGGGTGAATGACGCCGACGCCTCCCGCATCCGCTTGGGGAGCGACCACACGCCGTCTGCGCGATCGTCTTGCACGTCCGTGAGTAGCACATGCCGCAGGTGCGGCAGCCGCTCGCGCAGCCCGGCAATGCGCTTCTCGTACAGCCGCTCGGTGGTGACGACCACGGCGGCGTCGCCCCGGCTGAGCCGCTGGTACACCGGCTCGGGGCCGAAGGCGGAGAACAACGGACAGAAGACGCTCACGTTTTTGAGCGTGCCGAGCGCTGCGATGTAAAGATACGGGACGCGCCCGAGGAACGAGAAGACCGTTTCCCCCTCGCCGACGTCCAAGGCGCGCAGGACATTGGCAAAGCGATCGGACTGCTTCCTCAACGCGCGGTAGGAAAACTCGAGCACGTCGCCTTCCTGGCCCAGCCAGCGAAGTGCCACGTGGTCGCCCCGAGGACCCGCCGCGTGACGGTCCACCGCCTCATAGGCGATATTCAGCCCGCGCCCGCCAGGCAGCCCGTCCAACTCGTCGCGGATCTCCTCCCACGAAAACGAGGCGCGCGCCTTCGCATAGTCGCGAAGATGCGGCTGCACGCCCCCGTCGTGCAGCGTCTTCTTTATTGGCGTCCACTCCATGCGTCCCTCCCTCGCATTCCTGTCCTGGCATCCGCGATCCAACACCGGTCCAGGTAACGTACGCGACCGATACGCGGCAGCGCATGCGAATTCTCAGGCTCTCTCCCTCCTCCATGATCTACTCGGCCTGTACGGAGAACCCCCACACGATGGACGCCCCGACTGATGCCGCGGGGCCGCTTGCCCCCTGGAGGCCCCCGGTTCCGTCTGCTGCATGCCCCGCGGACGCTCAGTCCTCCTGCAGCCAGATGTTGAGGAGCGGCGCCTTCCAGGTGTACGGCTTGCCGAGAACGTCGAGGTCCTCATCGCCGTCGAGATCGACCAGCCGGCCTTCGTGTACGCCGAAGCCACGGGCCACCACGTGCTTTTGAAATGTGCCCTGCCCATCTCCCAGTAGGATGCGGACCTCGGCGTCGGGATTGCCCTCGCCGAAGCGCATCTCGGCGTTGAAGATATCGAGGTGTCCATCTCCGTTGGCATCGATCACATCCAGCGTATGGCCGTTGTCGACTTCCTCGATCAGGACGGTGTCCTCCCAAACACCGTCCTGCCATTCGTACAGCACGAGCGGGCCGACGCCATCCCCAACGACCAGCACGACCTCAGGCCGCCCGCCTTCGATGAGCTGGCCGGCCGCCGCGCGGGTAAACGTGTAGCTCGGGTCGATAAGGTGTTCGATGAACGCCCCGTCTCGGTACTCGAACCAGCGGCCGCCGCCAACGATGTCCTGCTGGCCGTCGCCGTTCATGTCGTGGGCCACGAGCCCTTCATGCTCGTGGGTGCCTCGCCATCCCGGATACGCGCTGCGAGGCTCCATCTCTCCGTCACTGCTGTATCGGTACACCGTATGCAGCTCCCACGTGTCGGCTGTATGTGGATCCTCTGGAACCTCGGCGTAAAAGAGTCCCTGGGCGCCCTGATTCCAGAACACCAACTCGACCTGTCCGTCTGCATCAGCATCCATGAATAGCTGGTCGTGGTGCTTGTCGCCCCCGCCGGATTTGATGATGCGGCGCGTCCAGGGCTCGTCGGGATGGAGGTCAGGATACGGGTTTTCCCACCACCACACGTCATTGCTTTGGCTGTCGCCGCCGAAGACGAGGTCCAGGTCACCGTCCCCGTCAATATCGTGCGTGGCGGAGCCCGCTTCGATGTTCAACTCATCCGCGTCGATGACGTGGCGTTCCCATCCGTCCGGCGTATGAAGCAGCCCAACGACCGACGGCGCGATGGTCCGATCGGTGATAAAGATGTCGTTGACCCCGTCGTCGTTCACATCCGCCACGAGGGAGGCCGTCTGCTGGTCGCTGCCGTTGGTCCTCGGGAGCTCGCCCTGCTCGGTGCTGAGGCGTTGCCAACTGAAGCGCCCATCGATGCGGTCGTTCCGCCAGAGATGCATGAACTGATGCTCATCCCACCCGGCCCCAACGAGGTCGAGGTCGCCGTCGCCGTCTAGGTCAGCGAGCTGCGTGCCGAGGTGGTTTTCCTTGCCGGTGTCGAGCACCGTTTTGGTGAACGCGCCCGCTCCGTCGTTCTCCCAGAGTTGGAGTTCCAACTCCGGCCCTTTGTGCTCGGCCGTCACCAGGTCGATGTCGCCATCGTCGTCCATGTCGGCCACATCCAGGTTATTCATGGTGTACTGCGTCACGACGCGGTGCCGGGTCCAGTCGCCCGAGGCGGGCTGCTCGTACCAGAACAGGTTCCCGTCTGGTGCGAGGCCGGGGTACCGCTCCTCCGCAACAACGACGTCGGCTCGCCCATCGCCATTGAGGTCGGCGATCTCGACGCGATCGATGGGATGGTTGCTCCGGCCAATCTCTTGGGCGGGCCATTCGGCCGAGCCGTCGCCGGGGTTCATGAACGCAACCACGACCAGTGGCTCCCCCTCGCCGCCCGGCCGGCGCCCCGCGGCCATGTCCACGTCGCCGTCGCCGTCGAGATCGCCCAGACCGATGCCTTCATCGGAGGTGTTGACGCCGATGAGGGTACGCGTCCAGGACGATGCGGCGGGGTCCTCGGGGACCTGGAAGCTGTAGATGTCGCCATCACCGGCGATGACAAACTCCTCCGGGCCGCCGGCCACGAGTTGGCCCCGCTCAAAGCCCTGCGAGTTCACGTGGCTGGTGGCCGGCACCGACCCGATCACCCGCCCGCTCCAGGCGGTCCCGGCGCGGTTGGTGGCCTCAAACCAGTACAGCTCCGGCAAGGCCTGTGCGATGACATCGGCGTACGCGTCGCCGTCGACATCCATCATCAGAATGCCATCCACGTTCTGCGGGAGGGTGGTCCGCGCCCAGTCCCCACTCATGTCCGCGCCGGGGTTGTGATAGATGTAGCGGCCGGAGAGGACGTCGCGGTCCCCGTCGCCGTCGACGTCGCCCATATCGAGGCCGAAGTAGCGCAGGAATTCGGGGTCGTCGTGATCGCCCCATTTACCTTTCTGGGCATCCAACTGGACGTAGGTCCAACTGTGCACCGGCCCGGACTGAGCCGCCGCCTGGCACGCGAGGCTCCCGGCTAGGAGGACGCATATAAGCAGTCGTGTCATGGTGATCGCACCCTTTCGTTTGGTGTATGGTTGTCTAGTCTGCCGGCGTAGGATAGCATCCGGCGTCAGACCACCCTCCATCGATCACGAGGGTATGGCCGGTAATGTGATGGGCTTCGGCCGAGAGCAAAAAGAGCGCGGCTCCGGCAATGTCGTCCGGGCGGGCCACGCACCCATCGGGAATGAGGGGCTGCCAGGTCTGTTCGTAATTGGGATCATCCTGCAGGGTTCGCTCGGTGACCGTAGCGCCCGGCGCCAGTGCGTTAATCGCGATCCGGCACGGCGCCAGTTCAAGCGCGAGCGACCGGGCCAGCATGTTCAGCGCCGCCTTCGTCATGCCGTATGGAGCCAGGCCAGGATGCGGTTGCACCCCGATATTTGACGAGATCAACAGGATCCGCCCCCCCTGGCGGCGCGCCCGCATGTGCTTGCTTGCCGCTTGCACCAGGAAAAAGGTCCCCTGCAGGTTTACGTTGAGCAAGCGCCGGAAATCTTCCGGACAGCAAGAAAAGACATCCCCAAACAGGGTGAGGCCGGCATTAGCGATCGCGAAGTCGAGATGTCCGTATGCATCAACGGCGCGACTGACCAGCCGCTGAACCACGTCCACGTCGCCCGCATCGCCGGGGTGGGCTACGGCTTGCCCCCCGTCGGACTCAATCTGGGCGACGGCCTTTTCGGCGCGATCCGCATCGATGTCATTCACGACGACGGACGTTCCGCGGTGCGCCAGTTGCCGAGCGATGGCCAAGCCAATTCCGGAACCCGCCCCGGTAATCACGGCGGTCTTGTTCTTGAAAGATTTGGACACAGACGGAGGGAAAACTGAGCGGTAGCATTACGGTTCAGGAGTGAGCACCACCTTGACGGCCTGTTGATCTTCGACCAGGTTGAAGCCCGTCTTCCAGTCGGAGAGCGGCAAGGTATGGGTGATGACGTCGGAGAGATCGAGGCGCCCCTGCTCAAGAATGCGCAGGGTCTGATCCCACGTCTCGCGCGTGTAGCCGACCGAGCCGTCGATGCGGAGTTGCCGGAAGGCGATGTGATCCCACGGCACGGTCAAGTCCTGGCCGAAGTGGCCCACCTGCACGTAGCGACCGAGGGGACGCACCGCCGACAAGCAGTTGCGCACCGACGCCTCGGCCCCGGCACACTCAAAGGCCACATCCACCCCCACGCCCTGGGTCTCTTCGTCGACGACGGCGGCGAGGTCCTCTTGGTCGACGGCAATGGTGCGAGCGGCCCCGAAGGCGTCGGCCTTCTCCAACCGCAAGGCATCGGCGGAAACGCCGGCCACCAGCGTCTTGATGCCCTGGGCCGCCAGCAGCTTGAGGCCCAGCAGCCCAATGGGGCCGGGCCCCGACACGAGCACGACATCGCCGAGCTGAAAGCGGCCGATGTCGCCCACTGCGTGCACGGCGGCGGCCAGCGGCTCTACGAGCGCGGCCGTCTGCATCGGTACGTCGTCGGGCACGCGATACAGCTGATCGGGGCGCGCGACGGCATAGGGGGCGAAGGCGCCATCGACGCCATGCCCCATGCCTCGGCGGGCGGAGCAAAACATGAACTCGCCGCGCTGGCAGTAGGGGCACGTTCCGCACGTGACCGCCGCTGCGCCCAAGACGGCAAACCGCTCCCCGGGACGGATGCCCTGGACGGCGCTGCCGGTGTCCACGACGGTCCCGGCAAACTCGTGCCCGAGAATCACGGGCGGATAGTTTTGAAACGTGTCGTGATACACGTGCAGGTCGGTGCCGCAGATGCCACAATGGGCAACGTCAAGCAGCACCTGATTGGCGGCCGGCTCGGGTTCGGGCCGGTCCCGGAGCTCGACGTGCCCCGGGCCCGCCTCGTATTTGACAAGTGCGTTCATGGCGTGGATACGGGAGCCTCATCAAGAATGCGTCGGGCCGCGGCGACGATGTCGCGGGCGCGCAACCCGTACTTATCGAGGAGCTCTTGCGCGTGGCCTGATTCACCGAAGACGTCGTTTACCCCGACGCGCATCACACGGCAGGGATGATGCTCGGCCACGACGCCGGTCACGGCTTCGCCCAGCCCCCCGAAGATGGAGTGCTCCTCGGCCGTGACGATCCCTTGGGTCTCTCGTGCCGCCGCGACGACGGCTTCTTCATCCAGCGGTTTGACCGTCGGCATGTGCAGGACGCGGACATCGTACCCGTCCTCTGCCAGTGTGTCAGCCGCGGCGAGGCCTTCGCTGACCATGATCCCGGTCGTGATGATCGTGAGATCATCCCCATCGCGGAGCGGCTTGACGGCACCGATCTCGAACGCGCCGTGTATCTCTGGCACGACCGGGTAGGTGTCCCGGCCGAAGCGAAGGTACATAGGCCCCTCGAAATCCGCGGCGGCGATCGTTGCCAGCCGGGCCTCCTCGTAATCCCCGGGGACCAGCACGGTCATGTTCGGCATCACCCGTGCGATGGCGATGTCTTCGTTGGCCTGATGAGACGCGCCGTCGCCGCCGGTGCTGATCCCGCAGTGGGTGACGCCGACCTTGACGTTGAGCTTGGGATACGCGATGGCGTTGCGCAACTGATCCCCCGCCCGGCACGTCGCAAACACACCAAACGTCGCGGCAAATGGGAGAAAGCCCTCCAGGGCCAGGCCCGCCGCGGCGCACAGCAGGTTCTGCTCCTGCACCCCGCAGTTGAAGAACCGATCGGGGTATTCGGCCTCGAACTGATAGGTCTGGGTCGCCTTCGCGACGTCCGCATCCAGCACCACGAGGTCGGGATGCGTGGCGCCCAGCTCGATGAGCCCATCGGCATACCCCTGACGCGTTTTCTTGAATTCCGTCGCCATGATCTTCGTGCATCTAATGAGTTGGCAGCGATCTGCGCAGGGCCAGGATCAGGTCAACTCGGCCATGGCCCGTTCGTACTCTTCTTGTTCGGGGGGCTTGCCGTGCCAGACCATCTCGTCTTCCATAAACGAGACGCCCTTGCCCTTGACGGTGCGCGCGATGATCATCACGGGCTGATCGGCGTCTTGCGCCTCCTCGACCGTGTCGACGATCGCGTTGAAATCGTGCCCATCGATATCGAAGACGCGCCAGCCGAACCCTTCCCACTTGGGCCGCAAGGGGTCGAGCGGCATAATGTCCTCGGAGTTGCCGTCGGTCTGCAGGTAATTGCGGTCCACGAAGCCGATGACATTGTCCAGTTTGTATTTGTTGGCAAACATGGCAGCCTCCCAGATCTGTCCTTCCTGGATCTCGCCATCGCCGCACAGCACGTAATAGTGATGCGCTTGCCCTCGTTGCTTGGCACCCAGCGCCATGCCGACGGCCGTCGAAAGTCCCAGCCCTAGCGTGCCGGTGGAGACCTCGATGCCCGGCGTCTTGGGCTGGTACGGATGCCCCTGCAAGTGCGAGCCCGGCCGTCGAAAGTCCCAGCCCTAGCGTGCCGGTGGAGACCTCGATGCCCGGCGTCTTGGGCTGGTACGGATGCCCCTGCAAGTGCGAGCCCGGCCGCCGAAAGGTTTTCAAATCCGCCACCGGGAAATAGCCGCAGTCGGCCAGGACGGCATAGATCACCGGCGTGCAGTGTCCCTTGGAGAGAACGAACCGATCGCGCTCCGACCAATCGGGCCGGTCGGGATCGTGCTGCATCAGATGGTAATACAGGGCCACAACGAGATCCGCAGCGCCGAGGCTGCCGCCGACGTGCCCCGAATTCGCCTCGTGCACCATCGTGAGGATGCGGCGTCGGACCTCTTTCGCCTTGGATTGCAAATGGCTGAGCGTTTCTGAGTCAAGCATAAGGACGGGTTAAGATGGTCAGTTGGGCGCCTCGCATTATCTCGTAGCGCTTCCGTGCGCCGGGCACTTTGGGGGCCGGCTCTTGTGCTGCGAGGAGGAGACGCACGGGGCAGCACGCCGTGAAGCAGCTGGGCGCGTCAGGGGTCTGCGATCGAAATCCACTCGCCTGTGTCTGCCGATTCGACGACGGCATCGAGTACCTGCTGGCAGCGCAGGCCGTCGTAAAAGTCGGGCACGACCTGTTTCCCCTGTGAAGCTCCTTCGACCAGCCGGCTGATCTGATGAATGAAGGTATGCTCCCACCCGATGATGTGACCGGGCGGCCACCAGCGGTCGATGTACGGATGCGCGCTTTCGGTGACCAGAATCGTGCGGAATCCCTGCGCGCCCGCCTCGTCCGAGCGAGAGAAATAGGCCAGTTCGTTGAGCCGCTCCAGATTAAAGACGAGCGCCCCTTCGCTGCCGAAGATTTCCAGGCGCAGGTAATTCTTCCGCCCGGTCGCCAAGCGCGTCGCAATGAACGACCCGTGCGCGCCATTTCGGAAGCGGGCGAGGAAGCTCGTCGCGTCGTCGGTGGACACCGTGCCGGTTCCCGAGCCCGACGCAAGCGGGCGCTCTTTGATAAAGGTTTCCTGCACGCCGTTCACGGCCTCGAACTCGCCGACCAGATGGCGCGCCAAATCCACGATGTGCGCGTTCATATCCCCATGCGCGCCTGTGCCGGCGGCGTCGGCGTCGTGGCGCCATACGATGGGAAATGACGGATCGACCAACCAGTCCTGGTAATACACGGCGTTGAAATGGAAGACCCGCCCGATCTTTCCGGCTTCAATCATCCGCCGGGCGAGCGCCAGCGCCGGAACGAAGCGGTAGTTAAAGATCATCATGTGGACGACACCGGCCTCTTCGGCGGCTTCGTACATACGGCGGGCCTCGTCCGCGTTCATGGCCATCGGCTTCTCGCACAGGAGATGCTTGCCGGCGCGGGCCGCCTCCAGCGCGATGGGCGCGTGGGTTGCATTGGGCGTGCTAATATCGATGAGATCTACGTCGTCGCGGTCGACCACCGTCCGCCAGTCGGTCTCGGTGTGCTCCCAGCCGAACCGCTGGGCAAACGCAGCCAGGTGCTCGGCGTCCCGTCCACACGCGACGTGACGAATCGGCTCGGCGGGAAGGTCGAAGTATCTCCCAACCTGGCAGTACGCATTGCTATGGGCCCGCCCCATGAACCGGGTGCCGACAATAGCGATGTGTAGCGGCGTGTCCATGAGCGTTCTTCGTTACGATGTGACCTGAGGGTCGTCCTGCTCACTGAGCCCCAACACGTCGCGATTGAGCGCCCGGTTGGTTTCGCTCTGCGCAAAATCGTCGAAGGCCCGGTCGGTCGTCTCGATGATGTGTCGGCGGATGAAGGGCGCCCCCTCGCGCGCGCCCTGCTCGGGACTCTTGAGGTAGCACTCCCATTCCAAAATGGCCCACCCTCGATATCCGCGGGCCGTAAGCCGCGAAAAGACGCGTTTGAAGTCCACCTGCCCATCTCCCAGCGACCGGAAGCGCCCCGCTCGCTGCCCCCAGTTCTGATAGCCGCCGTAAACCCCGGTGAGCTCATCCGGGCGGAACTCGGCATCCTTCACGTGGAACGCCTTGATCCGGTCGGCAAAGCGATCGATGAAGCCGATGTAATCCAGCTGCTGCAGCAGAAAGTGACTCGGATCGTACGTGAGGCACGCCGCGGGATGGTCGTCCACGGCATCCAGAAATCGCAGATAGGTGGCGCCATCGTAAAGGTCGGAACCGGGGTGCAGCTCGAATCCAAACGTGACGCCGTGTTCATCGGCACGGTCGAGGAGCGGCCGCCAGCGACGGGCCAACTCACGAAACGCTTCGTCGATGAGTCCTTCCGAACGCTGCGGCCAGGGATAGACGTAGGGCCATGCCAGCCCGCCCGAGAGGACGGAGATATGACTCGTGCCGAGGTGGACCGACGCCTGGATTGTTTTTTCCAACTGCTCACTCGCCCATTCCAGCCGCTGTGTATCGCTCAACCCCTCGGGATAAAACGACTGGAAAAGGCGCGTGTACGCCGGATGCATCGCCATGACCTGCCCCTGCAGGTACGCGGCCAGTTCGATGACCGTGACGCCTTGATCGGCCAACCGGCCTGTGTATTCGTCGCAGTAGGCCTGCGACGAAGCTGCTGCATCGAGGTCGATCGCCCGTGCATCCCAGGTGGGTACCTGCACACCCGCAAATCCAAGCCCAGACGCCCACCCCGTTATGGCATCGATGGTGTGGAAGGGCGGTTCCTCGCCCAGA
>JAAAPH010000325.1 GCA_009908415.1 Bacteroidota bacterium | reverse complement strand
CAGCACCATCGAACATGCCACTCATATCCGTGACGCGCGAGACATCCCAATCGTTGACATCTTGATTGAAAGCCTCAGCACCAGCAAACATATTGCTCATATCCGTGACGTTCGACACGTCCCATCCACTGAGGGGTTGGTTGAAGCGGGTGGCTCGTGCAAACATGTAATCCATGTCGGTGACCCCCGAGACTGACCATCCGTTGATACCCTGATTGAAAGATGCCGCCCGATAGAACATGTAGCTCATGTCGGTGACGTTCGTCAGATCAGGGGCATCCGACGCATTGAGCACCATATTCTCCGCCCCTGCGAACGCGGCTTGCATGTTTTCCCACTGAATGGTCCCCCACTGTTCAACGGATTGAAGCTTGTTTGAATTGACATCGTCGTTCAATAGGTCGTTGAGATAGAAATGGGGAAACGTCCCTTCGATTGCGACCGTGTGGGTGCCAGGTGACGCGTAGATATGCGTGGGATCCGGATCGTCTCCGGTTATGGTTTCGACGGTACCATCTCCCCAGTCTATTTCGAAATTATAATCGGTAACGCTGAATCCACCATTCGTCGGGATCGTGATGGATTCATTGGGCGATGTGGTTTCCCATGTGGTAATAAAAGCATTTTGCGCCGTCGCTGGCTGCACGGTGAGGATCCCGCTTAATAGCAAGCCCAGAGATAACCAAACCGTGGCATACAGTACAGAACGCTGACGATTGCGACAGAACGAAAAGACGGCTCGCATGAATGCGGGAGAATTGGTGTCCTCGAGGAACGCGAACCAAGATCCCTGTATGGCTCCATAGTTGCGCGCCAGAAAGGCACCTTGGTTTTCGTAGTATAAATCTTCGGCCCTTTCCGCATTGAGTATGATTTAGCCCTTCGCCTTGTGGGATTTTGGAGCATGTCTCCTAATTCCTCCGATTCAGACAACAAAGGCGACGCCCCGCTATGTATTCAGTACTAGGAATGCCTCCCCCTCCGCCGGATGGCGGATATGAGCCGCTGCCGTATCGACGGCTTCCTGCACGGCGGGCGCCTCGGGCGGAAGGCCGTCGTACACATACCCCGCCTGGAAGCCGCCGACGGCGCGCACCAGGATCTCGGCGCCGAAATGGACGGCGGCATCTTCGAGCACGGACGGCGTGAGGAGCGCCTCCGCCTCGACGCCGAGGGCATCGCGATAGGCGACGAGCGTGGCGGCCCGCAGGCGACGGGCCGCCTGTGCCGTCGCCGCGTCGGGCGCGCGGTGGGCCTGCATCCACGCGTGAGCCGCGACGTGCGCGATGTCTTGCATCGGATGGCCGTAGTGCGCCAGTTCCCAGTCGATGATGCGCAGATCCCTCCCGGCCACCAGCACCGACGGCGGCCACAGATCGCCCATCGTGAGGCAGCGGCCGGGCGCTAGCAGTCGCCGTCCGAGTGCCTCAGCCCGCGCACCGAGCGCGGCTGCATCGTCGACGCCGGCGCGTGCCAGCATCTCTGCCACGGCCTCGTACTGCACGGCGAGGCGCGTCTCTTGCATCGCCCGATTGTCGAAGCGCTGAACCAGCGCGTCATCACCGACGGTCGCCGCGTGCAGCCGCCCAATAAACCGGCCCAGCTGCCGGCCGACGCGCACCGCCGCCTCGGGCGTGGCGTCGTCGCTACGGAGCCACCGGCCGAGGGTCGGGTGCGGTCCGACGTCTTCCATCAGCAAGATGTGCGGCTCGGTGTGCATGTCGAGCGGACGCGGCGGACGGACGCGCTCGGTGACCACATGAGCGAGCGGGCCGCCGGGGGCCAGCGCGTGCAGGCTGCGTGCCTCGAAAACGAGCCGCGACGGGTCAAGCGGCACGTCGGGATTGGCCGCGATGTACGGCGGCGCCCACTTGGCGATGATCGACGCCGGCTCGCCCGGCACGCGCCAGACGACATTGAGGTTGCCCTCCGGAAGGCGCTCGGGCGGGCCGGCCGGCGCGAAATCCGGCCGCCGCTCTTGCACATAGCGCAGCACGTCTTCGCCGATCATGCGTTGTCCTCCGTGGAATGGGCGTCGAATCGAAAGATCTCGTTGCCAAACGGCACGGGCGCTCCGGCGCGCAGGAAGCGCGTTACGATGCGCTCTTGCTCAGCACGCGAGCGGTCGAGCGTGTCGGCCATCGCCGTGTCCTCCGGCGCGTCGGCATCGGGCACGGAGTACTTGTGCCCCACGACGAGGCCCACGCACGGGATCTCCAGCTCGTTGGCGAGCACCACCTCCGGCGCGAGCGTCATCGAGTTGACCTGCGCACCAAGCTGCGGCCACAGCCGGTTTTCCGCTGCCGTCTTGCCCCGCGGCCCGCCGACGTACGCGAAGATCACCTCGTCCGCAACCGGCGCATCTTCCTCGGCCGCCAGCGTGCGGACCTGCGCCGACAACTCGGTCGCGAACAGGCCGTCGTGCAGCACGAGGTGCCCGTGGTCGGCGCTCGGCGCCTCGAACATCGTGCAGGCGCGCCCGTCGGGCAGCCGGTTCTCTAGCATGATAAGGTCCTCGACGAGCAGCGGGCGGTAGATGGGCACGTCCGCATCCAGCACGCCCACGGAGCTCGTGACGAGCAGCGCGCCGCAATCGACCTCCTTCAGCGCAGCGGCCTGCGCCCGGTAGTTGATCTGGTTGGGCAGCAGCCGGTGCGGCAGGCCGTGACGGAAGAGCACGTACGCCGGCCGATCGACGTCGGTCACCCGGTGGAGCGTCTGCCGCCCCCAGTCCGTCTCGACCTCGACGGGGTGCAGGTTGAGCTGCTCGGGCAGGGCGTCCTGGAAGGCGCTTCCGAGGATGGCAGCGACGGCGTCGGGCATGGTCGGCTGGATGGATCCGATGAGAAATTAGCGGGTCGTGGCGCCCCGGACGGCGCGCCCCTGCGTGTACCGGATGCGCCCTCGAAGGCTCCGGACCGCCTTACGACGTCTCCTCACGGAGCGCCGTCCAGAAGGCCATCTCGTCGCGCACCCCTACGACGGGGTCGTCCACGAAGGCCTGGCGGGAGTCGTAGGTTTTGAGGATGCCGTCGCGCAGGTGCGCGAGGCGATCGCCCATGAGCAGCGCTTCCTTCAGGTTGTGGGTGACGAAGAGGGCGGTGATCTGGTACGCGGCGGCAAGGCGCTGGAACAGGTCCTGCATCTGCGTGCGGATGGCGGCGTCGAGGTTGGCGAACGGCTCGTCGAGCAACAGCAGCTTCGGCCGCAGGATGACGGCCCGCCCGAAGGCCACCCGCTGCTGCTGGCCGCCCGACAGCTGGTGCGGCCGCTTGTCGGCGTGCGCGGTGAGGCCGAGCACGTCGATCATCGCCTCCACCTCGCCGTCGAGGTCGCGGCCCCGGTGGGCACCGAGCGTAAGGCCGAAGGCGATGTTCTCCCGCACACTCAGATGCGGAAAGAGCAGCGACTCCTGATAGAGGTACACGGCGCCGCGCTCCCGGGCGGGCACGCCGTCGAGGGACCGGCCGCCGAGCACCACGGTGCCGGCATCCGCGCGCTCCAGCCCGGCGATGAGGCGGAGGAGCGTCGTCTTGCCGCTGCCCGAGCGGCCGAGCACGCTCATCGTCCGATGCGCCGGCAGCCGCAGGTCGACCCCGCGCAGCACGGGCTCGTCGCCGAAGGTCTTCCGCAGGCCGCGCACGGTCAGAAACGCATCGGCCGCCGCCCGTCCGTTGGATGGGTGCATAGTGCTCATTGGTATCGATGGTGTGCGTTGAGTGATCACGCCTCGCCCCCAGCCTGCGTCACGTCGTCCCCAGTCCTTGCCGAAACACGAACCGCTTGTTGACCCAGAGCAGCGCCACGGGCGGCAGCACGAGCAGGCAGCTGGCAAGCGCGGCGTAGTACATGTTGGCCTCGCTCACGAAGTCGTACACCTTCAGCGGCAGCGTCTGCACCTTGCCGGCGCCGACGAGGAGCGTGAGCCCGTACTGAAACCAGGAAATCAGGAACGTCTGGAAGAAGCAAATCAGCAGCATGCCGACGGAGACGGGCAGCAGCACGCGCCAGTAGGCCTCGGCCGTCGTCCCGCCCAGCGTGGCGACGAGGTCTTCCATCGCCTTCAGGCGCGCGCTCCAGAACGCGTTGAAGAAGATGATACTGAAGCCGTAGGCGAACATGGTCTGCGCCAGCATCACGCCCGCTACACTGCCGGCCAGGCGCATCCGTAGAAAGAGGTACATGAGGCAGACGCCGAGGATGACGGGCGCCATCACGAAGGGCACGTACGCCAGCACAAGCAGGCGCCGCCGCCACGGGTGGTAGGCGATGAACTTGCCCGTCACGTACCCGGCGGCCGTGGAGGCGATCGCCACGGTGAGCGAGAGGCTGAGCGACAGGCTCAGGCTGGGGCCGAGCGCGCCGGCGCCGGTCAGCATGCGCCCCCAGCGCGCCAGGCTCCACCCCTCCGGCGCCAGCGCGGGAAACGTCCACGGGTCGGCCACGGAGAGCGCCGCCAGGTAGGCGAACGGAACGAGGCACACCGCGGCCAGGAGCGCCGCCACGATCGCCTGCGCTCGGGAGATGGAAGCGGAGGGTGCGTGCATGGTTCAGCAGTTTGGCGATGGACGGTTGGGGGTGGGGATGGGTGCATCCCCCTGCCCCTGGGCATTCACACGTCGTATGCGTCGTGGCCGTAGCGGAAGGCGAGGGCGATGACGACGCCGACGAGGGCGGTGTACAGGAGCGCGATGATGAAGGCCTCCGGCTTGTCGGCGAGGTCGTACAGGCCGTACTTGCGCATGGTGAGCACCGACAGCATCTGCGGCGACTGCTGGTCGAGCAGGAGCGGGATCTCGTACGAGCCGAGCACCGCCACGAACAACAGCAGCACGTTGGTGAAGGCACGCTTCAGCAGGATGGGGACGGCGATGCGATAGAGGCGCTGGCTCCGGCTGGCGCCGAGGGTGGCGGCCAGCTCCATGAGCGACCGCACCCGCTCGCTTTCGTAGATCTGCCCGAACAGCAGTACGAAGAAGGGCACAGCCAGCCCCACGTGCGCCGCGATGATGCCTATGCCCCACGGGTCTTGCACGAGGTCGGGAAACTGCGCGGGCGTGTCGATGAGGCCGAGGGCCAGCGCGACGCGCGCCATCCACCCGGCGCCGGAGAACAGCTGGAAGACGAGGAACGCGGCCACCGTCCCGGGAATGGCCAACGGCAGGTAGATGATCGTCGAGAGCGGTCCCTCCGAGAGCGGGCGGTGCAGGCCGAGCGCCAGCGCCAACGCGAGGCTGATCGCCAGCAGGACCGTCGCCCCGGCGATGTAGAGGCTCCATCCGAACGCCCGCCAGATCTCGGCCTCCTGCACGAGCACCTGCCAGTGCGCCCCCGTGAGTCCGTCGCTTAGCAGCCCGACGGCGCCGATGCTGTAGAGCAGCGCGTAGCCCAGGCTGACGGCGATCGGCAGCACGGCGATCGTCACGAACAGCACGAGCCCCACGGCCCCGATGCCGTCCCCTCCCACGAGCCGCCGCAGGCGCTGCGCCGCGGACGCCCTCGCCCCGCCCGCACCCGGCGGTCCGGGCGGCGCCGAGGCACTCGGCGGATGCAGGACCGGTTCGCGCCCCTCGCTCATGGCTCGATAATCTCCGTACGGAAGTCGTCGTACAGGCGGATCATGTACTCGGGCGCCAGCTCCATCTGCGCGCGATCCTGGATGGCGGATCGCTCCGGTGCGTGCTCGCGCTCGGCGGCCGCGGCAAACCGCGCCGGCCACGGCGGCGGCAGCGCGTCGACGTCCAGCACCGTACCGTCGCCCCACACGTCGGGCCGCAGCTTGCGGTGCTGGGCCTCCGGCGAGAGCAGGAAGTTGATGGCCACGAGCGCGCCCGCTTTGTCGGCGGCGCGCTGGGGAATGCCCCAGTAGTGCGTGTTCTGGATGCTTCCGAACGCGGGCACGTACGCCTGCGAGGTGAGCGGGAAGAGGCCCTGCGCCACCTTGTTGTCCACCTCGCCGTCGTTGTTACTCATCGTGTAGTCGACCTCCCCGTTCACGTAGAGCTGGTGCAAGCGTGACACGTCGCGCGGGAACGTCGCGCCCTGCTTCCAGAGGTGCGGCTGCAAACGGCGGATGTAATCCCACAGCGCCGCGCTGTGCCGCTCGTAGGTCGTCTCGTCGAACGGCCCGGCGAGCGCGTCGCCGCCGCCCGCGATGTCGATCAGCAGCATCTTGAGGAAGGTCATCCCCGAGAACGAGGCGTCGAACGTAAAGCGGCCGGGATGGGCTTCGACCCAGTCCGCCAGTTCCTCGCGCGTCTGCCACGGGTCGGCTACGCGGGTCGTATCCACGATCAGCGCGAACTGGACGTTGCCCCACGGCGCCTCATAGCCGTCGATGGGTTGCTGGAAGTCGGTGTGGATGAAGCGGCTGTCGAGGTCGAGGTACCGTCGGTTCGGAAGCGCCTCAACGAACGGGCCATAGAGGGCGTCGATCTGGCGCAGCTGGTAAAACGTCTCGCCGTTGATCCATGTCATATCGAACTCGCTCTGCGCGGCGCCGGCCTCCCGCTCGGTCATGAGCATCGACACGATCTGGTTGCCCTGCGCCGAGCTGATCTGCAGGTCGATGCCGTAGCGCGCCTGCAGCGTGGAGTCGACATACCCACGCATGTAGTCGTTGACGGACGGGTCGCCCGTCCACATCGCCAGGTTGACGGTCTGGCCCTCGGCCCGCGCTTCGATCTCGTCCCACGTCACCGCAGCGAGATCCAGCGGCGGCGGCGCCTCACCGCCGCTGCACCCGGCCCCCAACAGCAGGGCGACGAGCACCCCCGCCCATTCAGTCCATCGTTTCGCTTGCATACACGTGCTGATCTTCAGTGAACGGATGACCTGCTCGTAGCGCCGTGCGATCTGTCTGCCCTTCTGCGGGCGCCTGTTCCGCCGAGGCATCAACCTTCAATGCGCAACGCAACGCACAACGCTTAACGCACAACGCTTAAAACTCATACCGCAGGCCGAACTGGAATTGGCGGGGCGGGCCGGCGTTTTTCTGCTCGATATCCGCTCCGGGCGGGCCGATCTGTATCTGGTTGCTCTGCGTGGCGTTGTTGGCAAAGCCGCTCAGGTTCTTCGTGTTGAAGACGTTGAACACGTCGGCGCGGGCCACGACGCGCCCGCCGGACACCGGAAAGGCGTACTGCACACCGAGGTCGACCGTCTCGGACCACGGCAGGCGGTCGCCGTTACGCGCGGCACCGGGCCAGCGGTCGCCGTTGCCGAGGAAATCGACACTGCGCGCCAGGCCGTCGCCGTTCAGGTCTTCCCCCGGGTGATTATCATCCGGGTCAGGATCGAAGATCGAGGCGTCCGGCACGCGGGTGAGGGGCTGGCCGCTCTGGATCAGCGCCGCCAGCGTCACCGACAGCCCGTCAAGCGGATACACCGAGCCAACGGCGCTGATGACGTGCGTCCGGTCGTTGACCGACGGCCCCCACTCGTCCTCGAAGTCGTTGGCGTCCTCGGCGAGGAAGTTGATGTCCTCCGTGTTGTTACGCAGCCGCGAGAGCGTGTAGCTGAGGCGGTACGCGTAGGCGTCGTCCCCGCGGTCCTTAATGAGATTCACGTTGGCGGCGTAGTAGCGCGCCTCACCGGCCGTCTCCGTCATGATGATGCGCTTCGCCCCGCCAGGCACCGGCGCCACCGGGCGCGTGGCATCCGCCGCCTCGGACGAGCGGACCAGGTCGGCCGGCGAACGCTCCGGATCTTGCTGCGCGGCCTCCAACTCGTCCGCCGTGATGCGGTAGGGCGCGGGCGCATTCAGGTCGCGCAGCCGAAACTGGTTGAACGTGCGCGTGTGGATGAGATCCACGTAAAACAGGTGCTCGCTGCCGAACTGGCGCTGGACGCCCAGCGAGACCTGATGCGTGAGCGGGTTGTCATAGCCGTTCGGGTTGAGGATGCGCAGCTCGTTGCTCTGGACCTGCTCGCGGTTGGCGCGCAGCTGCTCGGCGGAAGGGCCTTTCAGATAACCCACCGGGTCCCCATCGACTGTGTCCACGTTGGCCGTCAGGTTGCCCCGGCGCGTGACGCGGTCGATGTTGGTGTCTGCGGGCAGGATGCCCTGGTCGACGAGCTGGCGGATCTGCGACTTGAAGCCGTCCGCATTCGTGTTGAACTGCAGCGCATCGCTCACGGCAGCGTAGACGATCTTGTCGTAGAACATGCCGTAGCCGCCGCGCAGGCTGCTCCGCTCGCTGAGGGCGTAGTTGAGGCTGAGGCGCGGGGCGAGGTTGTTCCAGTCGCCTGTGTCATCGCCGCCCTTCGAGAGGCTGTCATAGTCCCACCGCAGCCCGAGCGTCACGTTCAGGCCGGCCACCGGCGAAAACTGGTCTTCGAGGTAGAGGCCAACGAGGTCCTGCCGCGCCCCGAAGGTCGTGGGCCGGAGCTCCACGCCGTAGTTGAGCACGTTGAGGGTGTCCAGCAGCCCGGTCAGTGCCTCGGGCCGCAGGTCCTGATCCAGCCCGCGCTGGGCGAGCGTGTCGAGCTGGGGCTGCGTCAGCCGGACGCGATAGTTGCCGTTCGGGTTGCCGCCGCCCTGCAGCGCGAAGTCGGCCGACAGCAGGTCGATGCCGCCCTTCAGCGTGTGGCGACCCCGTTGGGCCGTCACCTTCTGTTGAAACTGCAATGTGTTCTCGACGCTGTCGAACCGGAAGCCCGGATCGCCCAGGATGCCTACTGTGCCCCCCTGTGGATCCTGGAGGACGACCTGCGGACTGCCCGCCAGCGCGGGGTTGGCGAAGTTCCAGTTGAAACGGCTGTACTGGACGTTACTCTCGTAGACGAGCCGCTCGCCGGCGTACGTGTTCTGCAGGGCCACGTGCAGGCCGTCGCGCTCCTGCGTGTCGGCCGCCGAGGCGAAGCGGACGCCGCCGCCCAGCGCACCGCCTTGCCGGTCGACGCGGACGCGGCTGGCGTTGACGCGCGCCGTGCTGCGCCAGTTTGCGCTCCACCGGTGGTCGACGCGCGCCGAGGCGTAGGTGAACTGATTCTGCCCTTCGACGGTCTCTTCCACGCCGAGCGCGGGCGATGCAAGCAGGTTGTCCTTCCAATCCGTCGTATGCTCGAGGTTGACGAAGAAGAACGTCTGATCCTGTACGATGGGCCCGCCGAATGCGACCCCGCCCTGATGGCGCTGGAACCCGTCCCGGACCTGATTCCCGGAGAGATCGCGCTGCGGCAGCGGCTGATTGTCGGGGCCGAGAAACTCGCCGTCGATCGGCGGACCGGGCCGCGTCAGGTAGAACGCTTCGCCCGTAAACTGATTACTGCCGGACTTCGTCGTGACGTTGAAGATGCCGTTGCCGGTACGCCCGTACTCGGCGGAGTACGTGCTCGTGAGCACGGTGATGTCCTTCACCATCCCGGTAGGCACCTCGAACTGCGGCCCGCCCAGGAAATTTTCGTTGTTGTCCATGCCGTCGACGAGGTACTGCGTGTAGAGGCCGTTGGCGCCGTTGATCGACACGTTCGGCGCCTCCGAAAAGAAGCCCGTCGCCGGCGTGACGTTGGGCAGGCGGTACAGGGCCTGCGTGAAGTTGCGCCCCTCCACAGGAATGGCCTCGACAGACGCGGCCGAGAGCGACGAGGACACTTCGGCGTTGACCTGATTGACCTCGGCCACGCCGGTGTTTCCCTCCACGACCACCTCGTCCAGCTCGAATTCGGCGGTCGGGGTGAGCAGCAGTGTGACGCTGCGCGTGTGGTTGGCGCGGAGGCTTACGTTCTCCATGCGGGCCTGGTAGTACGCGTCCGTCTCGTTCACAAATACATCGTACTGACCCGACGTGGAGAGGCCGGCCAGGTACACCCGGCCCCGTGCGTCTGTACGCTGCTGCCGCTCAAAGCCGATGCGTTCGTTGGTGACGTTTACGAGCGCCCCTTCGACCGGCGCCCCGGTCTGCGTGTTGAGCGCGCGCACTTCGAGGCCGGCCTGGGCGTGTGTCGCGCGAACGCCGACCCCTCCGATGAGGACAAGTAGCAACGCCATGATGACGCCGCGCGGGAGGGAAGAACAATTCGAGAAACCGGAAAAAGATGGCATGGGCGTACAGAGGGACTAAGGTGGGGCCGAGGCCTCTAAGCAGCGGAGCACACCCTATGCACCGATGACGGATCGGCGACATACGGCACGGGCAAGGCGGGCTTGACACGGTCCTCACCCGGACCGTCTGCTTAGCGGAGACGCTGAGTAGGTTGAGCTGAGAGCACCTCCGCGCGGAGATGACGGCGAACGCCGTTCAGGCGCGAGCGCGGAGACGGCGGAGCCGGTTGGACCATGGCGGGGCCCGGGACGGATGGTTCCTGGTAGGGTCCGCAGACGCGAATTGCGCGACGGGAACGGTGTACTCGAGCGGTCCGAGCACCGTGCGAAGCCGAGCGATGAGGGCCACGGGCAAAGACGCAGGCGCGTACAGCAGCGCCACGAGGTCCCGGTGGCCGTTCACGTCGCCGCGCGCGGCGAGCAGCGAAGGGGCGGTCTCGGTGTGCGCCAAAAGATACTGCGCGAGCGCAGCAAAGAGCACCGGCGTCTGCCAGGGAAGCGCAGCGAAGGCCGCCTGGTCGAACTGCTCGCGGCGGAGCCCAATCAGGTAGGCGCCGCCGCGGCCCGTCGTGGGGCCGAGCACCGGCGCCCCGCGCTCCAAGCGTTCGACGGCGGCCTGCCAATCGACCTCGTGCAGGCGCGGGCAGTCACTCCCCACGGCGATGACGCGATCGTATCCCTGCGCAAACGCGTCGGCGAAGGCATTGGCGAAACGCGTTCCGAAAGAGCCTCCCCGCTGTTGGGCATCGGTGATTTCAAGGACGGGCAGCCCGCTACTGCGCGCGGCGTGCAGCGAGTGCGCATACAGCGCTCCTGCCACCTGCTGGCTCTTCGCCCGGTCGCGCCGGACAAACCGCTTGTTCGACCACTCCCGCTCGGGCCGATGGCTGAAGAAGAGAATCGCGGTATGTGAGTCAGACGCTCGGATCGGGGGTCGTGCTGCGTTTGAGGCGGAGGTCTGCTTATCGTACGTGGGTGCGGTGCGGCACCGCGGCGTTACACCGCTCATGCTAAGACGCTGTGGAGCAGGCACCAACACGGCGCAGCGTCACCGCACAGGCGCAAACCACGCATGTCGTATACCCTTCGGTAACTCTTCAAACCCAAAACGTTACACGCATTGCGTGGTCTATCTACGCGGGGCAGCTACGCCCCGGCCTCAACCCGCTCCTGGTCGCGGTACTGGAGCTCGTACAGCTTACGGTAGAGGCCGTCCATGGCCAGCAGCTCCTGGTGCGTGCCGCGCTCGCGGATCGCGCCTTTGTGCAGCACGAGGATCTGGTCGGCGTCCTGGATGGTGGAGAGGCGGTGCGCGATGGCGAGTGTCGTGCGGCCCTCCATCAGCCGGTTGATCGCGTTCTGGATGAGCTCCTCCGTCTCGGTGTCTACGCTGGAGGTGGCCTCGTCCAGCACGAGGACCTCGGGGTCGTAGACGAGCGCCCGCACGAACGAGAGGAGCTGCCGCTGCCCCTGCGAGAGCGACGCGCCGCGCTCCTTCACGTCCTGCTGGTAGCCGTTTGGCAGCTGGTCGATGAACCGGTCGGCCTGCACGAGCTCGGCAGCCTTCCGCATCTGCGCCTCCGTAATGCGGTCATCGTTCAGCGTCAGGTTCTTCTCGATGGAGCCCGAAAACAGGAAGACGTCTTGCAGGATCATCCCGAGGTGGCGCCGCAGGTCGCGCAGGCGGAGTTGCCGGATGTCCACGCCGTCGACGAGGATTTCGCCGCGCTGGATCTCGTAGAAGCGGAGCAGGGCGTTCATGATGGTCGACTTCCCGGCGCCCGTTGCCCCGACGAGCGCCACGGTCTGGCCCGGCTCGGCCTTGAACGAGATGTCTTTGAGCACCCAGTTGGGAGTGCCGTCCTCGCCGTCTTCGTAGGCGAACCACACGTTCTTGAACTCGATGGCGCCGTCGACACGGCCGAGCTCCACGGGCGCGTCGGGCTCCTCAATGGCGTGGTCCTCATCCAGCAAGCCGAAGATGCGCTCGGCGCCGGCCATGGCCCGCTGGAGCGTATTGTACTGGTTCGACAGGTTGCGGATGGGGTCGAAGAACTGCCGCGCGTACTGGATGAATGCGATCACGACGCCGAGCGTGAGCGACCCCGCCATCGCCTGCAGGCCGCCGAACCAGATGATGGCGCCCAGTGCCACATCGGCGATGATCTGGACGGCCGGCCAGAAGATGGCGAAGTAAAAGATGGTATGGACCTGCGCCTGCCGGTGGTCGTCGTTGATCCCCTCGAACCGGTCCATCTCCTCCTTCTCCCGGTTGAAGAGCTGCACGATGCGCATGCCCGTCACGTGCTCCTGCATGAACGAGTTGATCCGCGCCACCTGCTTGCGCGTCTCGCGGTACATCTCGCGCGCGTTCTTCCGGAACCAGAACGTGACCCACACCATGAGCGGCATCACGGCCAGCGTGACGAGGGCCAGCGTCGCGTTCAGCGTGAACATGAAGTAGGTGATGAAGATGAGCCGGAACAGGTCGCCCATGATGACGACGAGGCCCGACGAAAGGACGTCGCTCAGCGCCTCCACGTCGGAGGTCGTCCGCGTGATGAGGCGGCCGATCGGCGTCCGGTCGAAGAAGGCAAGCGGCTGGTTTTGGATGTGGCGGAAGACTTTCGTCCGCAGGTCGTAGATGGCGTGCTGGCCGATCCACTGCGTCAGGTAGTTCTTGGCGAAGGCAAGGATGCCCTCCCCCACCAGGGCGAGTACCAAGAACAGAATAATGCGCTCCAGCCCGTCGAGGTCGCCCAGTACGATGTAGTTGTCGATCGCCTTCTGGACGAGAAACGGGCGCAACGGGCCGAGCAGCGACGCGCCAAGCGTGAGGGTGAGCGCAAGCACCACCCATCCCGTGTACGGCCGCAGGTACGTCCCGATGCGCTGCAGCAGCCGGCTGTCCAGCCCGGGCGTATCGCGCTGGTTCTCGTTATCGTGTGCGGTGTCCGTCGAACTCAAATCGATGCGGGGGTTCGTGGAGAAAGGGAGGCGCAGGGGAGGATCCGTGATGCCCACGCGGACTGGTCGTCACGCATCACGGATTTCGCATCACGCCCTCTCGGAAAAGTGTAGCGTCCGTCCGATTCACGAGGGTTCGTGTTCGTCTTCAAGCGCAGCCCACTTCTCGCGCGGGTCGAGAACATAGCGGTTCAATTCCTCGGCGGCTTCGGTGTTCGGGAAGACGGTGCGGGCCTCCTCGGCGAGCTCCGTGGGATCTTCGTAGCGCGCGCTGAAGTGGCCGATGAGCAGGCGATCCGCCTCGGCGTCGCGCGCCACCGTGGCGGCTTCGCGGGCCGTCGAGTGGCCCGTGTCGATGGCGCGCTGCTGCAGCTCCTCGCCGAACGTGGCCTCGTGGTAGAGCAGGTCCACGCCGCGAGCCAGGCGGCGGCCGTCCGCACACGGGCGCGTGTCTGGCACGTACGCAAACGCGATGCCGGGGCGCTCGGGCCCCAGTACCTGGCTCGGCGCGATCGTCGTTCCGTCGCCCAGGGTAACCGGTTTGCCCGCTTTCAAGCGGCGGAAGTCGGCATAGTCCGTCACGCCGAGCGCGCGCGCCGCATCGGGGTGCAGGTGGCCGGGCCGCGCATGCTCCTCGAAGCGAAAGCCCATCGCGAATGTGCGGTGCGCCAGCGGACGCGCCGTCACGGTGAACTCGTCGTGCGCAACCACCGTCGCGTGGCCGAAGCCCTCGTCCAGTTCCACAAACTCGATGGGGAACGGAAGCAGGTCCGGCTCCGTGCCCGGCATCACAGCCATAATCTGCCGGAGGCCCTGCGGCGCGACGAGGGTCAGCGGCTCCTCGCGGCGGAGCAGCGCCATCGTGGACATCAGTCCCATCAGGCCATACAGGTGGTCGCCGTGGAAGTGGCTGATGAAGATGCCGTCGATGCGCGAGCGCTTCAGCCCGGCCTCCAGAAATCGGTACTGCGTGCCTTCCCCGCAATCGAAGAGCCACACCCGTCCCTTTCGCTCCAGCGCCAGCGCCGACAGATGGCGGCCGTGCACCGGAATCGCCGAGGCGGTACCTAACGGGACGATCGTGGTGGTCATGATTGGGTTAAAGGTTGGGGCATTGAAGGTTGAGCGCGCTCGCCCAACGTTCAACGTTGAAACGTACAAACGCGCAACGCGCCTAGCTCATCGCTTCGATTTCTTCTTCGAGGAGTTGCTTGCGGTGGAGGGTGGCGTAGAGGCCATCGCTCGCGCACAGTTCGTCGTGCGTGCCGCGCTCAGCCACGCGCCCCTCGTCGAGCACCAGGATGAGATCCGCGTCCTGCACGGCAGAGATGCGGTGGCTCACGATGACGAGTGTGTGCTTGCCCTGCCGCGCGCGCAGGTGGCGCAGGATGCGCCGCTCGGTGGCCGTGTCGACCGCCGAGAGCGAGTCGTCGAAGATTAGAATTTCGGGATCGCGGATGAGTGCGCGGGCAATCGAGGTGCGCTGCTTCTGGCCGCCGGAGAGCGTGATGCCCCGCTCGCCCACGTACGTCTCGAAGCCATCCGGGAAGTCTTGAATGTTGTCCAGCAGTTCGGCCTCGTCCGCCGCATCACGGATGGCGTCGTCGTCCGCGTCGAGCACGCCGAAGGCGATGTTGTTGGCCACCGTATCGCTGAAGAGAAAGACGTCTTGCGGCACGTAGCCGATCGACCGGCGCAGCACCTTCAGCGGAATCTGCCGGATGTCGTGCCCGTCGATCTCCACCAGACCCTCGTCCGGCTCGATGAGGCGTGGGATCATCTCCACGAGCGTGCTCTTGCCCGCGCCGGTGCGCCCGACGATGCCGAGCGTGCCGCCGGCCGGCAACTCAAAGTGGATGTCGTCGAGCACGAGCGGCTCCTCCTCTTCGTAGCGGAAGCTGACGTGCCGGAACGCGATGCGGCCCTCGATGGCTTCGATAGAGGCATCCGTCCGCTCGTCGTCCTGAATGGCGGGCTCGGTGTCGAGGATCTTGTTGAGGCGGATGACCGACGCCGAGGCGCGCTGCACCATCGTGATCACGAAGCCCATCGACGCGACGGGCCACGTCATGAGCGCAACGTAGATGATGTACTCGGCGATGTTGCCAATCGTGATGACGCCTTCCACCACGAGCCGCCCACCGACCCACACGACGATGATGGTCGACATCCCGACGAGCAGCAAAAAGGCCGGCCGCCAGGCCGCCTCCACGAGCGCGAGGTCGAGGTTGCGATCTTTGTACTCGTCGCTCTCGCCTTCGAACGCCTCGGCCTCGGACGGCTCGCGGGTGTACGCCTTAAGCACGCGGATGCCGGAGAGCGCCTCCTGCACGCGGCTCGTGAGGCTGGAGTACTGCCTCTGCAACCGGTCGCTGCGGTGGTGGACCATGCGCGCCATGAAGAACACCGACACGGCCAAGAGCGGCATCGGGATGAGCGCGTAGAGCGTGAGCGTGGGCGAAATGGCGAACATCACCGCCAGGGCCACCAGCACCATCGAGAGCGAGCGGGTGATGTACATGATGGCCGGCCCGATGTAGCGCCGTACCTTCTCGATGTCGTCCGTGGCCCGCGTGATGACATCGCCCGTCGAGTAGTCCTGGTAGAACTTGGGCGAGAGCGTCTGCAGGTGATCGTAGAGCGCATTACGCAGGTCGTACTCGATGTGCCGCGAGGCGACGACCACGGTCTGCCGCATCAAAAACTTGAATACGCCGCTCACGAGCGTGAGCGCCACGATGGCTCCGGCAAAGACGAGGAGGCCGATAAACAGGTACTGGTAGAGCACGCCTTGCGCGCCCGTCCCCTCAAACAAGCCTTGCAGCCGCACAAACTGGGGGATGCTGTCGATCGCCTGCCGGACAACCATCGGCACGGTGATCTGGAAGCCGGCCGAGATGATCGTGAAGAGAAGCCCTGGGATGAAGAGGTGCTTGTACGTCCAGAAGTAGTGATTCAGCCGTGCAAGCGGACGCATGCCATCAAGGGGGTGCGTGGAGGAGAGGAAGCGGGCCGGACGGGCTCGACCAACGAAGCATCGTGCAAACGATACGCCCGGGGCCTGAGATCCATCGTGCCGCCGGTTATAGCAGGATTCACGCATTATCGCACGCCGCACCGGCATCACGGAACGGGGTCCGGACCGGCCGCGGCACGAGGCGCCGCGCTGCACAACGCCGGCCGGCAGACGCGCCTACGCTCCGCGCGCTCTCCGCTCATCTTCGAGGGCCCGCGCTGCGGTGTCGGCCACGGTGCTGAGTGCCGATGAACGGCCGACCTCATGGGCCATGGCATCTACCAGGTCGACGTGCTCTTCCGCCAGGTGCCGGGCCAGCAGCATCGTGATCTCGGCACCGGCCTTTGGATTCCGCTTCGTCAGGTTTTTGAGGTCGGGCTGGAAGAACCCCACGACAGACGCCTCGGTCATCGCTTGCACCGTCTCCAGCCGGCGAAAGTCGCCGAAGATGGAGAGCGTCCCGAACAGGCCGTGCGGACCGAGCTGTCCGAGCTCTGCGCGCCCGTCGTCCGAGGCCTCGGCCAGCAACCGGACGCGCCCCTGCCGGATCACGTACAGCCCCAAGCCCGGGTCGCCTTCGTAGTAGATGTACTCGTCGCGTCGGTACGTGCGGCGGTGCATCGACTCGGCCACGGCGCGCAGCGTGCTCGTCGTGCACGTCGCAAAGGCGGGGACCTGCGCGAGCGTCGTTATCACATCGCGGATGCGTTCGCTGGCCTGCCGCCGAAACATGCGTTGGTAGAGGCGGCGCGCGGTTTGAGCAGCGGTGCGAAACGAAGACATGAGGCCGGAGAAGTCGCGGTTGGATTGAGCGAATGCGGCGGCGTACCGTGCTAAAACGCGTGGCCGATGCCGAAGTGAAGCTGAGGGCGCCGGAGGGCATCCGGAAAGAGCCCCTGCTGCTGGGGGATCGGATCATGCACGCGATACGCCAGGTCGAAGCGAACGATCAGATAATCCCACACGAAGCGCAGCCCAACCCCGGTCCCCACTCCAATCTCCGACAGGAAATCGTCGAACTCAAACTGCCCGGCCGCGCTGCCCGGATTCCGGGGCCCGAACCATACGTTGCCGGCATCGATGAACGTGGTCCCCACCCAGTTAGCGGCCAGCACATTGCGAAGCAGCGTCGTGCGCAACTCGATGCTGCTTTCCAGCTTGATATCGCCGCCGAGCACATTGGTGGTGCCTTCGGCGGTGGCTGTCGTGTCGAGCGTCGAGCGCCCGGGGCCAAGCTCGCGCAAGCTCCACCCGCGCACGCTCGACGCGCCGCCGGCATAGAAGCGCCGGTCGAAGGGCACGACGTCGGGCCGCCCGATGGGATGCGATACGCCGCCCAGCAGCTTCATGGCCAGGACGGTGCCGCGGCTCAACGGCTTGTACCGGCGCAGGTCGCCCAGAAAACGAACGTACGGCCGGTAGATGAGCCGGCTCGACTCGCTCTCGCGCAGGAAGGGCAACCCGGGAATGCTGTTCTCCAGGGTATCAGGAGACGAAATAAACCGGTCGATGAGGTAGGGCACCGTGTTGCCCACCTCGGCGGCTGCTTCGTAGCTGTATCCCCGTTCGCGCCGCAAGGGATTCGTGTTCGAGGCGCGGAAGGTATAGCGCAGCGCCGTATTGATTTGAGGCTGCGTGTAGTCCTCGATGATCTGCGCGCGCTGGACGGGATCGGTGATCAAGAGACTGTCCCCGGTCCCAATCACCCGATTCAGAAAGCGCCGCTGGAAGCCACGGAGCGTATCGGGATTGCTCAGGCTGAGGTCGAAGACGTCCACCAGCGACGTGATGATGGGGGTGTGCTGCATCTCCAGTTGGAGCCGCGCCGAGCCGCGCCCGCGGATGTTGAGCCGGAGCTGATCGCGCCGGGCCGTGAGGAGGCTGACCGACACGCGCGTCCGGGCGTCGTACAGGTTCAGCGCATCATCCAGCCAGTCGAACGGGCGGATGAGATAAGGGCTTGTGAGCGAGGCCGTGACCTCGGCCTGGGCGGAAGAGAACAGCGTCGAGTCGAAGTCGGCGGCCACCGAGCCCGACGTGCCGAGGCGGAAGGTTTCGCCACCGCCCAGGAGGTTGGCATTCTCGTACGTGAACCCGACCCCCGTGCCGAGTTCGTTCTCGGCACCGCGCAACACGCCGCTCCGCTGAAGCATGAACGTTTCCGCACGCAGCCGGTGGCGCGGCCGCGTGCGCAGTTCGATGCGGTGTGGTAAAAAAAGCTCCGGCCCCGCCGCCGTGCGCACCGTATCGTCGGCCTGCGGAATGATATTGGTGAACGTGAAGATGCCGGTGCTCTCCAGCCGTCGCTTCGTGGCCAACAGCTGCGATCGATTGTAGGGCGCCCCGGGCTCGAACTGAAGTGCACGACGCAGGAGCGACAACCGCAGCCGGCGGTCGCGCTCGACCCGGGCGGTGACGGTGGGCGTGTACCCCGATGCCCCATCGGCCCCTTCGACCTGCACGGTGTCGATCTCGGTTTCGACGCCGGCCTCCAGGCCCACGACGCGAAACTGGAGGTCCCCGAATCGATACGCGCCGCCCGTCCGCACCCGGAGCGTGACGTCAAACGAGTCCGCGACGGGCTGGTACACCAGGGCCCGGATGGAGTCTCGCGCCACCCGGGCAAATCCTTCGTCGCGCAGAAACGCGAGCAGGCGCTGCCGCTCTTCGAGCAGCAGGGGTTTCGTATACCGCTGCGAGGCGACGCGAAACGTCAGGGGCTGCTCGGGGTCGATGCGCGCCGGCTCCAGCACCGACTCGCGCACGAGACGCCGCTTCTGCGCGTCGGACAGCCGGCCGAGGCCCTCGTACGTGACGGTACGCAAGTAGGTGGGCGCCCCGGCCTCGATGCGGTACACCACATGGACTTGATCCGTATCGGTCAGCGGCTGCACCGCGGCCGACACGGAAGCGTCGCGGAAGCCCTGCTGCTCGTAGTAGATTTCAAGGCGCTCGACGTCGCTGCGCACGGTCGTTGAATCGAGGTACGCGGGCGGCTCCCCGCTCGACTTCAGCGCATTGCCCACACGCCGGCCCAGGGCGCCGGAGTCGCCCAGCTGATAGATCCACCGCCACCACGTAAAGCCCGGAATCCCCAGGAATTGGCGATTGGGGAGCATGCGGATGCGCTGGCGCAGCTCGCGGTCCGCAAAGAAGGCGTTGCCGCTGAAGGCCACCGAACGCACGATCGGCGCTTGGCTCGTGTCGGCACGGGGCGCTTGTTGCGGGGGCCCGGCGCGCGCCGCGTCCACGGCTCCCAGGCTGCTTCCAAGCAGCGCTACAATCCATAGGCCCAGCCTCCACAGGTTCCAGTTCCGGCCAGCGAGCGTGGGCGGCCTAGCCTTGGACGGTTGCTTCTGCATCGACGGACATACGGAGATGGCGCAGCAGCGAACGAACGGAGCGATTGGGTGGGTGGACCAGCGGGAATAATGTTCGCACAAACGAATGAAGGGTTCCTGATCGATCAGGAACCCTCCGTTAAAACCTGTACGTCAGCGCGCCCTTAGCCGGGAGCCACCTCCAGGCGTTGGGTCGTCGTGAGGAGCTCTTGGTACCGATCCGGCGTCATGTCGGGAGCGAAGAAATAGACGGGATTCAGCGTCCGCTTCGTTCGGAGATCACGCACTTCGTAGTGCAAGTGGGGCCCGGTCGAGCGGCCCGAGTTCCCGCTGAATGCGATGGTATCGCCGCGCTCGACGCGAAGGCCCCGTCGCATCCCGGATTCGAACTCGGACAGGTGCGCGAAGCGCGTCATGTACCCGGAGCCCGGATGCCGAATATCGACGTACTTTCCGTATGTAGGACTGTTGCCAACGCGCCGCACGATGCCGTCGGCCGGTGCCACGACGGGCGTGCCGGGACGCACCAAGACGTCGATGCCGGCGTGCATCTTACGCACTTTGAGGATGGGGTGGAACCGTTTGCCATAGCCGGATACGATGGGGCCCTGCGACGGGATCAAGGCGGGCAGCTCTTGCAAGTAGCGCTCCCGCGCCTCGGCCTCTTCGGTCAGGGTCTGAAAGCTCTCATTCTGAAGGTTGACCTGGCGCTCCAGTTGGTCGAGCGTCTGCGACGTTTTGCGAAGCAGCGAAGCCGTTTCCATATCGAACCGGTCATACGATTCGTACGGATCCGATCCACCCACACCGACCTGGCGCACGTCGTCTGAGATCGGATCGGCCTGTAGGAGCGTGCGGTAGAGCTCCCGATCGGTTTCGGCCAGCTGGTCGAGCTCTCCCGAGAGCACGTCCATCCGCTCGGTGACTTGCGTGAGTTGGTCCTGTAACACCTGGTTCTCCGATCGCAACGCCACCTCTTCGGGGGTGCCGAACCAGTACTTGTCGATCATCCACGTAATGCCCGCGGCGAGGACCAACGCGACGCCAAGCAGCATCGCCGCCTGTTTGACATAGCGCTTATAGCTGGTTTCGACCTCGACGAACGTACACGTCTCGGGGTCGAAGTAATAGTTTCCTTGAGCCATGGGGATGGAATCCGGTTGAATGGGCTCCGCGTGTGCCCAGCGCGCTCGCGTGAACCGCCCGGCCCCGCCCGGTAAAGCACGGGGACCGCGTCGGCTCAGCCACGCCATAGAACGTCGCAGGCCTTACGCAGGATATCGGTCGTCAGATGGGGGAAACATGAGAGCGAACCTGCTATGCAACGGCAGGCAATATAGGGGTGCCCACTGCTCAAATCAATCACTCCGGCCGGGATGTTCGTAACACCGACCGGTAGCATCGTAACCTGATGCGGGCGTATCATCCGCGCTCAGCGGCGCTGAACGCCTTTCTCCGTATTGCTTCTATGCTGGTGACATCACGCCACAACAACCGCACCACGAGACGTCGACTCGGGGGTCGCTCACTCGTAATCGCCCTCGAAGTACTCAATGCCCCGTGCGGGCACGGAGGCGCCTTCGCTCCGGATCTGATCCCGGAGCCGCTCGGTAAAGACCTCGGCCGGATCGTAGCCGTAGTGCCGGAGCAGATAGTTCATGGCAATCACCTCGCAGATCACGGTGATGTTCTTGCCGGGCGTGATGGGCAGTTGCACCATGGGCAGGTCAACGCCCAGTATGTCATGGGTGTCTTCGATCATGTCGATGCGTGTGTACTCCTTATCGGCATCCCAGAGCTGCATATTAACTACGACCTCGATTCGCTTCTGGAAGCGGATGGCGCGGATGCCGAACATGGCCCGCACGTCCACGAGGCCCAGCCCCCGCACTTCCATGAAATGCTGCACCAGGTCGGTGCCCGAGCCCATGACGATCGGCCCCTCCTGCTTGGTTGCGATGACGACGTCGTCGGCCACCAGGCGGTGGCCCCGCTCCACGAGATCGAGCGCCACTTCGCTCTTGCCAATCCCGGACTTCCCGATGAGGAGAATGCCAATCCCGTAGACGTCGACCAGCGAGCCGTGCACGGTCCGTTGGGGCGCGAACTGGTCCGTCAAAAAGCCGCGCAGGGCCGCCATGAAGCGCACGGTGGGGAGCGGCGTCCGGTACACGGGGATGCCTTCGTCGGCCGCCCGGTCAACCAACCCGTCCTCGAACGGGTTGCCGGCGGTAACGATGATGCAGGGCACCGGGAACTGGGTGAGGTGCTCGAAGGCATCTTCCCGCGCTGCCGCGTCCAGATGGTTCAGGTACCGACTTTCCGTGTTGCCGATGATCTGCACGCGCTGGTGCGTGAACAGATCGACGTAGCCGGCGAGCGCGAGCCCCGGACGGTGCAAGTTGCTCTCGGTCACGTCTCGCGTGCTCGCATCGGCGTCGTTCAACGCCTCAATCTCAACGCCCACCGACTCGCGCAGCTGGCGCACCATGAACTCGACGGTAATGGATTCTTTCTGGAAGGTCTTCGGCCTGTGCGACATAATGCGTGTCGATTTGGGAATGCCGAGTGTCGAATGCCCCGCGAGCGCTTCCGCTCACTCCCCCCTCCGAACTACGGGTCAGGGGACTTCTACCGTATCGAGGATCTGCTGGACGATGTCGGCCGACGTGACTTCCTCGGCCTCCGCTTCGTACGTGATGACGACGCGGTGCCGCATGACGTCGAGCGCCACGGACCGCACGTCCTCCGGCGTGACGTACGCGCGGTGCTGCAAGAACGCGTGGGCACGGGCGGCTAGGTTCAGGTTGATACTGGCCCGCGGCGAGGCGCCGTAGTCCACGAGCGGGACGAGGCGCTCCATGCCGTAGTCGGCGGGCGCACGCGAGGCGAACACCAGGTCGATGATGTACTGCTCCACGCGCTCGTCAATATACAGTTCGTTGAGCACGTCCCGCGCCGTGAGGATCTGATTCGGCTGCACGACCGCGCGCACCTCGGTCGGCCCGCCCGTACGGGCCATCCGGCGCATGATCTCCAACTCCTCCTCGCGCGTCGGATAGTCTACCTTGATCTTGAGCATGAAGCGGTCGACCTGCGCTTCGGGCAGCGGGTACGTGCCTTCCTGCTCGATGGGGTTCTGCGTAGCCAGCACGAGGAACGGGTCCTCCAGCCGGAATGTCTCGTCGCCGATCGTGACCTGACGCTCCTGCATGCTCTCCAACAGGGCGCTCTGCACCTTGGCCGGCGAACGGTTGATCTCATCGGCCAGGATGATGTTCGAGAAGATCGGGCCCTTCTTGATGGAGAAGCTGCCCTCCTTCTGGTTGTAAACCAGCGTGCCGAGCAGGTCGGCCGGGAGCAGATCGGGGGTGAACTGGATGCGCTGGAAGTCCGTGCCGATGGCGTCGGCGAGCGCGCTGACGGTGAGCGTCTTGGCGAGGCCGGGCACGCCTTCGAGCAGGACGTGGCCGTCGGCCAGCAACCCGATGAGGAGCCGCTCGATCATGTAGCGCTGCCCAACAACGACGCGCCCGATCTCGTCCAGCAGGTCGTCGACGAACGCACTTTCGCTCGCGATGCGGTCCTTTACGCGGGCAAGGTCAAACTGGGACATGAAGCAGAGTCGATTGATCGCAAAGAATGCGTTGGGGCCTCCCGGTGACGGGACATGCAGCCCCCTTACAACGGCATGGTGCGAAGGGGGCGCCCGAACCGATCGTCGAACGCCGCCGTGAGGCGGTCGAGGCCGTGGGGAAGGGCCCGGGGCTGCCCGACGATCACGACGGACCCGCCCCGCCCTGTCATGCAGGCGCCGTAGACGCCTTCCAGGGTCATGGCCTCGACGTGTTCGACGAGGAAGTCCGCTTCAGCGCTCGTTCCCTGCCACGCGTCGCGGCGTGAGGCGTGCGACATGAGAAGCAGCGCCCCCACCATCTGCCAATCGCTGCGCCGCAGGGCCGCCACCATCTTTTGCACGCGACGGTTGTCGGTAACCAGGTGGCGCGCCACGGACGTCAGCCGAGCGGGCAGCGCGTCCATGGCCCGCGGGATGTCTTGATGCTCCAGCTCACGGAAGGAGCGCAGCTCCGGAAAGGCCCGCTGCTGCAGCAGGTCGATCGCCTCGTCCGCCTGATCGCGGCGGCGGCGATGAAACGCGGCGTCGCGCGGTGCTACCTGGGGGTCGAGCAGGCGCCATGCCAACGCGTCCCGGGCGGCCGTCTCCACGGGCAGCTGCTCGCGCGTCGCCGTGTCGACCAGCGTGAACGGGTCGCCGGGCTGGGCCATGGCGGACCCGATCAGGGGTGCGATGCTGAACGGCAGGCCGGTGCAGGCGGCAATCTGCTGTCGAAGCGCCGGAAGACGAGCAACCAGCTGCTTGTTTTTACGGCCCGGTGCCTTGTGAGCCTCCTGGTGCGCCATCACGGCCCGCGCCGTGGCTAGGGCTAGGGCTGCGAGAAAGGCATCGAAGGTCGACGACGGGACCGTGCTCACGATGGCGACGTCGACCGCCTCGCCTCCTCCATCCATCGCCGCCATCGTGGCGGCGACGACCTGGACCCAGGCGGGGACGTCCGGCCCGCCGTCCAGGGGATACACGGTGCTCTCCTCTTCCATCACGACGCGCCCGGTACGGTGCTCGGTGCGGCGCAAGGCTACGGCCGTTCCCTGCATCACAGGAATAAGCAGCGCGAATCCGTTCGAGTAGTGCGTGTGATCACTGATCAGGCTAAGGGCCGCCGGTGCGGAGGCCGATGCCCACGGATGGGATGCCGTTCCGAGCGCTCCATCCAGCAGCTCACGTGCCGCATCCTCAAGCGCCTCCCGTGGCGTAGCGGCATAGGCCCGCGCCCGATCGAGCAAGCCGAGCGGGGACATGACAGAGGAGCGTGAACCCTCCTTCGGCGGGGAAGAATCAGGCGGCATGAACGCGTCCGATCCGTGCTGTAGAACTGATGGTGGTGCGAGGCCCTGCGCTATAGCACACCATTGAGGGTACACCGGGCCGGCTATACATGCAAACCCGTCGTGTTACACCGCGGCTACGTTCAACCCTCATGCGCCCAGCCGGTCGCCGACGTGCAGGTCGTAGCCATTCAAGAAGTCCGGCGCCTCCAGCCGACTGCGGCCCGGCTGCTGAATTGTGACCACCTCGACGGCCTCGTCCCCGCACGCGACGACGAGTCGGTCGCCGGCTTCGAGCACCGTGCCGGCTGCTCCACGCCCTGCTGCCGGTCGGGCACGGTAGATTTTGAGGCGTGTGCCATCGTGCACAGTCCAAGCCCCCGGATACGGCGACAGGCCGCGGATGTGGTTGTGGACGTCGGCCGCCGGCCGACCCCACGGAACCTCGCATTCTTCGGTGTGAATCTTGGGGGCCGGCGTGGCCTCCGCGTCCTGCTGCGGGGTCGTGGTCACCGTGCCGGCGTCTATCTGCTGAACGGTTTCGACGACGGCCTCGGCGCCCAGGTGCTTCATGCGGTCGTGCACCTCGCCCGCCGTTTCGTTCGGGCCGATGGACATGCGCTTTTTCAAGATGATGTCGCCCGTATCCACCTTCTCTTTCAGGAAGAATGTCGTGACGCCGGTCTCGCTCGCGCCGTCCATGACCGCCCGATTGATGGGAGCCGCGCCGCGGTACTTCGGCAGCAGCGAGCCGTGCAGGTTGAAGGCGCCCTGCTTGGCGACGGTGAAGACCTCCGGCGGCAGAATTTTGAACGCCACGACGGCGATGACGTCCGGCGCCACGTCCGCCACGGCCTCTGCAAAGGTCGGGTCCTTGACCGATTCGGGCTGAAGCAGGCGATCGATGCCGGCCTCCTGAGCCGCCTTCTTGACGGGCGTTGGCGTCATCTTCTGCCCCCGGCCGCGGGGGCGGTCCGGCCCGGTGGCGACGGCAACCGGCGGGTACCCCGCCTCCACGAGGGCACGGAGCGATGGCACGGCAAACTCGGGTGTGCCCATGAAGAGAAGGCGCATGACAGGTTGCGGGTTGTGTGGGGCGGGTTGTCCGGGGCGGGTTACATGCTTTGGGGGCGTTGAGGAAGCACATCGTAGGTTTGGTGCCAAACGCTCAACGCCAAACGCTCAACGAATCATCTCTCCACGCCTTCGAACATGGCTTCGACGAAGCCCTTGCGGTCGAACACCTGCAGGTCGTCCAGGTCTTCCCCCACGCCGATGTACTTGACGGGTACCTGAAACTCGTGCGAGACGCCGATCACAACGCCCCCCTTCGCCGTTCCGTCTAGCTTGGTGAGTGCGAGGCCCGTCACGTCGACGCTGTTGGTAAACTCCTCGGCCTGGCGAATGGCGTTTTGCCCGGTCGAGGCGTCGAGCACGAGCAGCACCTCGTGCGGCGCCGCCGTCACCTTCTTGCCCATCACGCGCTTGATCTTGGCGAGCTCCTCCATCAGGCCGCCCTTCGTATGCAGGCGCCCGGCCGTGTCGATGATGACCACGTCGGCGCCCTGGCTCTCGGCCGACTCGACGGCGTCGAAGGCGACGGCCGCCGGGTCGGCGCCGTGCTTCTGCTTGACGACGGGCACGCCCGCCCGCTCGGCCCAGATGTCGAGCTGCTCGATGGCGGCGGCGCGGAACGTGTCGGCCGCGCCGAGGACCACCTTTTTGCCGGCCTGCTTGTAGCGATACGCCATCTTGCCGATGGTCGTCGTCTTGCCCACGCCGTTGACGCCGACCACCATGATGACGTACGGCTTGTCGGGCAGCGGCGCGTCGAAGTCGGCCGGCCGCTCCGGCGCGTCTTCCAGCATGAGCTTCGCGATCTCGTCACGGATCAGCCGGTTGAGCTCTTGGGTGGAGACGTACTGATCCTGCGCGACCCGCTCTTCGACGTGCTGGATGATGTCCAGCGTGGTGTCGACGCCGACATCGCTCGTAACGAGAACCTCCTCCAGCTCATCGAGCACCTCGGCATCGACGTTGTCCTTCCCGCGGACGAGGCGATCCAGCTTTCCGAAGAAGCTGGTCCGCGTCTTCTCCAGCCCCTCTTCGAGCTTCTTCTGCTCCTGTTCGTCGTTGGTGCGTGTAAACCGGTCAAAAATGCCCATGAAGCGTCGCGTAGCTTGATGTGATTTCGGTCAACGGACTTTTGCTCAACGGTTGAACACAAACTCGCAGCTCGACCGCAGTGTCCACCGCAGCCCGGGCTACTGGACCGACTTTGCCTGTTCTTCCCGCTCGGCCGGCGGCCGGACCGCGTCCGAGGCCTGACCGTCCTCCTGCGGCGGAGCCGGCGGCGGGCGGTGCTGCGTCACGCGGAGGATGCGAATGAGGCGGGTGGTATACACCACAAAGGAAAGCCCCATCAGCACCGCGGTGAGTCCTACGCAGAACTGCAGAATGGGCGGATCGGCCTTCAGGATAGCGGCCAGCACCGTGAGGGAGAGCGCGGCGACGGCCAGCTTGCCTGCCCACGAGCTCACCGCGATGCGCCCGGTGCGCTTGGCGATGAGCACCCCGCCGGCCACGATGCTCAGGTCGCGCCCGACGACGACGAGCAGCAACCACAGCGGCAGCGTCGGTTCAACGGGGCGAAAGACGAGCGCAGGGACGATCATCATCGCCGCGAACTTGTCGGCAATCGGATCGATCACCTTGCCCCACTCGGATACCGTGTGCGACCAGCGCGCGATGCGCCCGTCGAGCCAGTCGCTGAAGGCCGCCAGCACAATCAGGCCGACGAGCCAGTCGATGCGCCCGTCGACGACGACCAGATACGTGATGGGCAGCACGAGTCCCATCCGCACGAGGCTGAGCACGTTGGGGATGGTCCAGAACCGGCCCAACCATTCGTTCAGCGTGGTATCGTCAGGGGTGGGGTCGACCATGAGAGCCCGGATCGGCTACGACGGCGAAGAGTGGTAAGGTAGGAGGCAGCCACCCCGAATGCATGCGAAGATTTTAACAACGCATAGACGGCGGTTCTGGCGCTCGGCGGCGCGCGCCAGCATCCCTACCGGTTGCGAACGCCCTCTGAAGCGGTTCGGCCACGCCGGGATCGGAGTAGGCCCCTCGGTGGTCGCTCGGCCCACCACGCCTCGGCCAAGCAGCTTCGTTGCCTACAAGGCGAGGCTGACACCGAGAATCACGAGGGCGAGCAGAATGACGAGCACGATAATCAGCCAGTCTGGCGTGTTGCGAAGCACCTGAAGCGCTCTACTGCCCGACGTATCGGATTTGCGAGTCGTGGTGTTCTCCATGGGTATACAGTCGTTTGTGAGGGCGTGCCCGCGCGTTACAGCGCACGCGCAGACGACGCCAGGTCCAAGGTTTCGGCAAGGATGCGGCGGAGGGCGGGCGGGCCGGCCGGATCGGTGACGTTGAGGGCCGTCACGCCGCAGAGCGACTCGATCAGGTCAATGCCGGCTTGCGTGTTCGTCGCGACGCCCGTCACCACGTCGGGTTCCATCCCAAAGGCTTCCATCACGCCGTACGCGGCATAAGGATCCGAGGCGGCCAGCACGGTGCACCGCACGCTATCCGCAATGGCACGGATGGCGGCGGTCCCGTTGTACGGTTCGAGCGGCGAGGAGCCGATCTCTACGACCGCCACATCGGGGTCCACGGCGGCCATCCTGGAAAGCAACTCCTGAATGATACGCGTGTACTCCGCTTCAGGATGCACGGTCGAGGGCAAGCCCACATCCACAAAGTCGAAGATGTGATCGGCGCCGGCGTCGGCCATGTGCAAGATGTCGCGGTACCGACCCGCTCCGGTGAGCTTAGCCCCCAGCACGCGCAGGCCGGCGGCTTTCAACTGCCGGACGATCACCTTGGCCGCCGTTGTTTTTCCCGCGGACATGGACGTGCCCGTCATGAGCACGGTAGGCACGGCAAACGGTTGATGCGGCACCGACGGCACAAACCGGCGCATGGTGGCTTTTTGGCCGTCGAGGAACGCATGGCCGGTGTATTCCAGTTGGATGAGCGACTTCGCATACGGGGACGTGGAGGTCATGGCGCCAAACAGGCCGGCGCTCGTGAGCACGTCGAGGTGGCCGGCGGCGCCGACCTGTTCCCACGTGCCCGTCACTTCCAGCGTGGCATGACGCACGCCCAGCGCGCCCACGACATCTACATCCTCGGCCACCTCGACCATGCGTCCGCTCGGCGCCTCGATCTCGGAGTAGCCCCGGGGCGGCGTGCGTACCCGGCCGATCACGTAGTCGCCGGTGGCCCACTCCTCGCGCGGAAGGGAGCGCACGGTAAATCCGCGCTCTTGGAGGGGCGCAATGCGGGTGAGGGATGTGTACTGGCGTAGATCGTTCATCGGGGTCCTCCTCCCGTGGTAATACTCAATTGGAGAGTTTGCGGTGGGGAGCACGCGCCGCGGCCTTAGCGGCCGCCCCGTCGCCGTCCGGCTCCAGCGGATCGGCGAGCAACAAGAGTACAAGCAGGGCCGTGCGCTCCACCATCTTTTCGAGGTCCACGTACTCGTGCGCGGCATGCGCGCCGTCCCCCACGGCACCGAGCCCATCGAGCGTCGCCGAAAAGGCACTCGTCTCGTTGCCGTCCGAAGCGCCCCCCGCCATGCCTTCGTCCAGTTCGATGCGCAGCCGGTCGGCGGCGGCCTGCGCGCAGCGCCAGAGCGCCCGGTTGCGCGGCGTGCGCTCCAGCGGCGGGCGGCGGATGCTGCCCTCGATGTCGAGCGTCACGCCCGGCGTGGACACCTCCAGGCTGTGGATGGTCTCTTCGATGGTCTTGGCGTCGGCCCCGGTTCGCACGCGCACGTCGACCGTAGCGCGGCTCGTGGGAGCGACCACGTTGGGGCGCTGCCCGCCTTCGATCATGCCCACGTTGACGGTGATGCCTCGCTCGGCGTCGTTGAGAGCATTCAGCTTTTGAATGACGTGCGACAGCTCGACGATAGCGCTGGCCCCGGCCTCGGGATCGAGCCCCGCGTGGGCCGACTTGCCGGTGATGCGAATCGTGAACCGGCCGATGCCCTTGCGGGCCGTCTTGAGCTTGCCCTGCGGTCCGAGCGACGGTTCGAGCACGAACGTCCGCTCGGCCACCTTGGCGAGCCGATGGATGCGCGGCCGCGCGTCATGGCTGCCGATCTCTTCGTCGGAGTTCACGAAAACCACTGGCGTGACGGAAGGCGTCATGTCAAGGTCCCGGATTGCGCGGAGCGCGAAGACCATCTGCACGAGCCCACCCTTCATGTCGTACACGCCGGGGCCACGCATGCGGCCGTCGTCGGTCACCTCGACAGGCATGGTATCGAGCGTCCCCTGCGGCCACACGGTGTCGCCATGCCCGATCAGGAGTTGCACGGGCGAGCTATTCGGGCGGTCCGCGGGTCGGGCGTAGAGTTGTCCGCCCGAGGTATCGCCCGGAAGGTGGGTAGCCTCGTAGCCAGCCGGGCGCAGCGCGTCGGCCAGCAGGTTAAAGACGCGCCGCTGCGCCGCCGGCACATCCGACGGCGATTCCGCCCGCGCAAGGTCCGCCAGCAAATCCGTCATGGCCGGCCGGCGGTCGCGCACGTGCTCCAGGACGGCCTGTGCATCGACATGGGTCATGGGTTGGCCTCCTCATTTCGAAAACCCGGCAGGAAACGGGAAGGCATTGGTGTCCTGAACGGTTGCGTAGCGCCCCGGATGGAGATACGCCAGGAGCGGCGCCTGATGCAGCAGCTTTTGGTCGTCGCCGTCCGAGACGCGCAGCGCATCTTCGTGGACGTGGGCCGCTACCACGCGACCGAGAATTAGGCTGTTGTCGTCGAGGTCGTCGATCGTGCGGTCGAGTTCGCACTCCAGGAAGAGGTACGCGTCCTCCAAGAACAAGCCCTCCACCTGGGTCGCGGCAAACGTGGGCAGCGTCTCCACAATCGGCTTTTCGAGGCCGGGTCCGTCGCGGCGCTCCGAGGCCGTGAGGCTGGCGGCCGTCACCTGTTCGGGACGCGGATAGCTGATGGCAAAACTCCCCGTGGCCTGGATGTTTTGATACGTCGTGTGGTGCGGCGCACACACGAAGCCATAGTACTGCTTCCAACTGAGGGGCATCGCCATGTGCTTGGGCGCGAGGTTGTATTCATCGTCCCCACGCGTACCCACCACAATGAGCGGGGCTACCATGAAAAAGCGCTCCCAGATGGAGCGGCTGGTATCCAGCGTGACGAGCGATTCCGGCGTGCCGTTACTCATAAGGCCTCACGTCGCGTGTGTATGCGTTCCGTATCGAGTCAACCACCTTAGAAGGTACGACCGCCCTGTGCTCCCGTTTGCCAGCAGGCTCCCGCCCGTACGCGTGGGTAAATCTCCTACGCCCGCGCCACGGCTACGATGCCGCGTCGGCATCCGACGAGAGGACCGACGCCGGCAGCAGCGACTTGCCGAAGGGCTTGACCGTGAAGACCGGGCACGAGGCGCTCCGGATGACCTTCTCGGTGACGCTCCCGATCAGGAACCGCTCCAGGCCGGTGCGGCCGTGTGTAGCCATGGCGATGAGCCCCGTATCGTTCTCGTCCGCAAAGTCGATGATGTCGCGGGCGGCGTACCCGGCGACCACGTGGAGGTTCGTCGGCACGGCGCCATCGATCACCTCGTCGGCCATGCGTTCGAGCGCCTCCGCAGCACGCTGCTGCACGTCGGGCAGCTGCGGGGCGATCGGGTCGATGCCGTAGACGGACGGAAAGACGACATCCTCGACGATGTGCATCAGGTCGAGCGTGGCATCGTAGACCTGCGCCAACTCGCGCGCATGGGCCAGCCCCAGCCGCGCGGGCTCCGAGAAGTCCACCGGGGCGAGCACGCTCTGGATCTCCGGGCCGGGCTGCGGCTCGTCGCGCCCCAGCACGGTGAACACCGGGCAGGTCGATTGGCGCACGACCTCTTCCGAGACGCTTCCACTCAGCAGCCGGTCGAGTCCCTGCCGTCCGTGGGTGCCCATCACCACGAGGTCGACGTCATGCTCGGCCACGTACTCCACGATCTCCTTGGCCGGCGACACGCCTTCCATCTTGTGGTACACGATCTCGACATTCATCTTCGGCTGGGGCGGCCCGGGCAGATCGACGTCCTCGGCGGTAAGCACGAGTGCACCGCCCGACTCTTCCAGCGACAGATAGTCCATGGGATTGGTCTGATCGGCCTCGTCGGGCGTCACCACGTTGAAGACGTGGATGCGCGCGTTGTGCTGATGGGCCAGGTGCACGGCGTGCGAGAAGGCATCTTCCGCGCGCGGCGTGAAGTCCGTGGGGAAGAGAATGTTCTCGATCGTAAGCATGATGATGTTCAACTCATCTGGTAAAAAAAAGCCCGCAGAGCGCAGGCACGATAGGAACGGGAGTCGTCGTCGTCAACTGGCGCTCTCGCTCTCGACCCACTGCACGGCGTGCTGCATGAGCTCGGTGGCCGAGTCGAGGTTAAGCTTCTTTTTGATCCGGGCGCGATACGACTCCACCGTTTTCACCGAGAGGTGGAGGCGCTCGGCGATGTCGCGCGTGCCGATGCCCCGGCCGGTCAGCTCGAAGACTTCCAGCTCGCGATCGCTCAGCACTTCGAGCGGCGACTGGGTGATGCGCTCGCGGCCGCCGCTGGCCATGCTCAGGAGCAGCCGCTCGTTGATCTCATCGCTCACGTAGATGCCGCCGCTCATCACGTGCCGCACGGCCTTCACGATGACGTCGCCCGCCTCCAGTTTCATGATGTATCCGCGCGCGCCGGCTCGGATGGCCCGTTCGGCGTAGAGCGACTCGTCGTGCCGCGAGACGACGAGCGTGCGCATGTCGGGCATGCGGGCCTGCAGGTGCTTGACGAGCTCCATGCCACTCATCCCCGGCAGCGAGATGTCGATGATGGCGAGGTCCGGCTCCAGGCGCTCCAAGTCGTCCATGGCCTCCTCGGCGCTGTTCATCTGCCCGACGACCGAGAGGTCGACCTCGGCGTCAAGAGAGAGCGCGAGGCCCTTTCGCATCAGCGGATGGTCGTCGATGATAACTATCTTATGCATGGCGGTCGAACTGTCTTATGCATGGCGTTCAGAGGGCGTCGTTTCGTTTTCCGAGCGGGCATCGGATTCCGTCTCCGTATTGGTGGGCACCGAGCGGCGTGGCAGCGTAAAGGTGACCGTGGTGCCCGCTTCGGAGCCGCTGGTGATGTCCAGGGTGCCTCCAACGATGCGGGCACGGTAGTTCATGATGTGCACCCCCATGCCCGCACCATTGCGCTCGGTTTCGGAGAATCCAACGCCGTCGTCCTGCACCCGAAGACGGATCTGCTCCACCCCCGACGCCAGGCTGATCTTGATGCGATCGGCCTGACCGTGCCGCACCGCGTTGCTTACGGCCTCCTGGGCGATGCGGTACATATGCGTGGCGGTGGTGCCATCGTGAACAAGGGCGGAACCGACTTCGTCAAGGACACACTCAATATCAAAGAGGCGTTCAGCATTCGCAACCAGCCGCTGCAGGGCAGCAACGAGCCCGCTCGCTTCCAGGTCCACCGGCGTGAGCCCGCGGGCGAGGTCACGGGCATACTGGTCGGCCTCGCGCAGCAGGTCGGTAATCTCGGCAGCGTCCTCGGCCTCGGGCAGGTCGCGCTCCTCCAACTGGCGCGTCAGGTTCTGGCTGAGCAGCCCAATCCCGGTGAGCATTTGTCCGAGACCGTCGTGCAGGTCCTGCCCAATGCGGCGGCGCTCTTGCTCAGTCACGTCGAGAATCTCCTTCTCCAACCGGCGGCGCTCAGTAATGTCGCGCACAATACCGGTGAAGATGCGCCGGTCGCCCAGCCCCACCTCACTCACGGCGAGATCCATCGGGAAGGTGGACCCGTCCTTGCGCTTGCCCGTGACCTCCCGCCCGATGCCGATGATCTGGCGGCGCCCGGTTTCGCGGTAGCTGCGCATGTAGCCGTCGTGCTCCTCGCGGTAGGGCGGGGGCATGAGCATTTTCACGTTTTCCCCAATGACCTCCTCGGCGGCGTACCCGAAGATGGATTCGGCGGCTTGATTGAACGACTCGATCCGCCCTCGCTTATCGATTGTGATGACGCCGTCCACGGTCGTTTCGACGATGGCGCGGGCTTTGGCTTCGCTCTCGCGCAATGCCTGCTCGGCCCGGATGCGCTTCCCGATCTTGTCGATGCGGCGCTCGACAAACAAGAACTGACTGCTGAGTTCGTCCATGGCCCCGCTTGCCTGCAGGCAATCATCAATGCCCGCGTCGTGGGCGGCCTCCAGCTGCTCCGGATCCCGCCGCTGAAAAAACGCCACCATCATGGTGCTCCGGTCCGGCACGGCACGCACGCGGCGACTGAAGGCGAGGTGCATGTCCTCCAGTTGGGGGAAAAGAATCAGATCGGGCTGCTCGCGCTCGTAGATCGTCCAGGCCGCCCCGGCGGTGGACCCGGCATTGACGGCGTGGCCGCGCTGCTGAAGCATCGATTCGAGTGCTGCCCGTCTATCGTCATCCGACCCGAGGAGCAAGGTTTGCATGGCGCGGTATCAGCAGTTGGTCAAAAAGAGCACGCGCGGTACAATGCACGACAGGGAGAGGAAAGATTGGTATGCCTGAGTTGCTCGTTTTATCCCGCAGGCCGGCTGATTTTGAGCCGTGCCACCACAAACTGCTCCAACACAACGCGTCTGCGATGTAGGCGATTCCCCCACAGGGCACCGGTACGCTCTGCCCACACCATAGGTCGGTGCTCTCCGTCAGCTGGAAGGCACGCGCGACGCCACTTTGAGCCTGGAACCTGAGGGTTTTATCGGGACGCCGCTTGCGTCCAGCCCACGTCAGTCCTCGATCTTTCCTGGGGCTCACCTGTCATGCTTCGCATTGCTAACATTTTGGTGCCCGTCGATTCGGCCGACTCTGCTCTCTCGCAGGCCTTGTTCTGGGGCCACCGTTTGCAGGCCACCGTGCATGTTGTAGAAACGCACGTGGCGGGTGGCGACTCTGTCCCGGCACCGCCAACTGCTCGCCCGTCCTCGGCCGTTCGTCGCCGCGTGCAAGACGTCGCGCAGCGCATGGACCTGCCCTTGACCAACCTGCGAGCCATGGATGTGGACGCGCCCTCCCTGACCCAAGGGGCCCTCTGGTACGCAGCAGAGCACGACATCGATCTGATCGTGGCCGCCTTGCCCGCGCACGAACGCTTCGACCTCACGCGGCGCACCTCGCTCCCCGTACATATCGTCGGCCGCGCTGCGGCGGCCACGCAGCCGATCCGGCGGGTGCTCGCCCCGATCGACTTCTCGCGGCACGCGCAGCGGAGCCTGACCCACGCGCGAATGCTGGCGGCGCTCTTCGACGCGCCGCTGCACGTGCTCCACGTGCTGGAGCGCCCTCCATACGTGGCGCTCAACTCGACCGATATGCTGGCCCTCTCGGATGCCAAACTGCCGGAGCGGCGCGCCTTGCGGCGCGCAAAGACGCTCCTGGAGGATACGGACGGCCCGGCCGTCGACGTGGCGTTCCACATCGTGCACGGCGATCCCGCCCACGAAATTTCCTCCTTCGCGGACGAGCCCGACAGCGATTTGGTCGTTCTGTCCTCCCACGGGTCCACCGGCCAGTCCGACCACCCGTTGGGCACCGTGGCTGACAAGCTGGTGCGCCGGCTCGACGCGTCAATCTTTCTGGTCCATTCGTTTGGCCCATCCCTGGTCGCGCCGCCGTCCAACTCTGCGGCGTCCAGCTCGTGAACGGGTGCAGCCGCAGCTCTATTCTCTTGACTTCGCTGCACGGATTCAAGTTTTTGGCAAAGCCCTCCCTGTAGCCTTCCCCGCTCCCGTTCGTTCCCTGCAACCGACTGTCGCACACCTATGCCTTCGTCCTCATCATCGCCTACGGCTGCCGCGCCTCGCCCGCTCCCCCCCGCTGACGAAGCCCCTGCGCCGGGCGGCATGCAGCCGACCTTTCGCTGGGAGGCCGCCCCGGATGCCACGGGCTATCGCCTCCAGGTAGCGACGGGCCCCGATTTCGAACGCCTCCTGCTGGATACAACAGTGGATCCCACGACGACGTATACGCTCAACCAGCCGCTGTCTCCACGTACGTCCGACCCGCTGTACTGGCGCGTCCGGGCCGAGCGGCCGTCCGGACCCACGGCATGGAGCGCCCCGCAGTCGTTCGTGGCTACCGCCTCGACCGACACCGCCTCCCCCGTCCAAGAGGCGCGTACGAGCGCCGGGTCGGCGCTCCTGTGGATCAGCATCGTCGTGATCTCGTTCGTCGCCACCATGATCTTGCTCTTCTGGGCAGGCGCGCAGATTTCGTGATGCCGACGGGTCATGCCACGCCCCCATCAACTCGGGGCTGCTGCCCCGCATCCGTCCGCCCAACGCTGCATCTTCTCGCTGCATCTCCTCCCCCTGCATACGCATGATTCAACGACGCACGGTAGGCATCGTGGGCACCGGTAACGTCGGTGCCGCGGCGGCCTATGCCCTTTTCAACCAGAGCCTCGCCAGCGAAATTATTCTGCTCGACAAGGACGAGCGGCGCGCCGAGGGCGAAGCGATGGACCTCATGCACGGCCAGATCCTCGTGAGCCGCATGACGGTGCGCGCTGGCGACTATGCGGACCTGTCCGAGGCCCAGGTGATCATCCTCTCGGCCGGGGCAAGCCAGCGGTCGCCCGACGAGTCGCGCCTCGATTTGCTGCAGCGCAATGCCGACATCTTTCGGGAGATCATTGCGGAGCTGGACACGCACGCGCCGGGCGCCATCTTGGTCGTTGCTACCAATCCCGTGGACGTGCTCACGTACATCACGCAAGAACTGAGTGAGCGACCGGCGCAACGCGTCATTGGGACGGGCACGCTGCTTGACACGGCGCGCTTCCGGGCGCTACTCGGCCAGCACTACGGCGTCGATCCGCGCTCGGTACACGCCTACGTCCTGGGCGAGCACGGCGACTCGGAGGCCCCCATCTGGAGCAATGCGACGATTGGCGGCCAGCCGATCCTCGACCGCACCGTGCTCGGCCAGCCGTTCGATCGCGCCGTGATGCAGGGCATTTTCGAGCAGGCCCGCGATGCAGCCTACGAAATCATCGACCGAAAGGGCCACACGGACACCGCCATCGGCGTCGTGATCGCCCGCATCGTGCGCACCATCCTGTCCGACCAGAAAAGCGTGATGCCCATAAGCACGCGCCCGGACGGCGCGTACGACATCGACGACGTGTGCCTGAGCGTGCCGTGCGTCGTGGGGATCGAAGGGGTCGAGGCGCGCGTGACGCCCACGCTGTCCGACGACGAGCGGCGGGCCCTGCAGGCGTCGGCCGAGACGCTCAAGCAGAGCCGCAGCGGGCTGGCGTTTTGACCGGCCCCGGCGGCTGCACATCGCGCTCGCTCTGGGTCCACAGCCCCACTACGCGGTGGAGCGAGGGGTCGAAGGGACGACCGGATTTGAGAACCCCGTAGCAAATATACAAGAGCTTCCGCATGGCCGCTCCAATCACGACCATCGTCTCCTTACCCCGCTCCTTGAGCCGATCCCCGAAGGCCTTCACTGCTGAATTGAATCGAAGGGCTGTCATCGCCAGAAAGCACATCGCCCGACGGAGTCGTCCGTTGCCGGCCTTCGACATTCAAGGATGGACTCGAACGGACGTACCCGACTCCCGATGACGAGGCACTAGGCCGGCGTGGGTCGCTACCGCGCGGGAGAGCCGAGCTCGGTGACAACGGTCGCAGCGGCCTGCAGGCCTAGGCCCGGTATCGTGTCCAACAGCGAGCATCGACCGTTTAGCTTCGGATTCTCCCCGACGTGCTCTCCGATCTCTTCCTCCAGATCCTCAATCTGACGTTCGATTTCGTCGAGGAGGCCGCGGTGGTGTGCACGGCGAACCGCCTTGTCATCAGCCTCGTCCAGCCGACTTTGCGTCCTCGTTTTCTCTTTCTGGAAGGCCTGGCGGGCTCGTGTAAGCTCCTAAAGCCGGCTCTCCGCCGATGAGGACGGGTGCCTCGGATTGACGACGCTAACCCGGTAGCCTCCCTCGTGCAAACGCTCGGCGACGGCCCCCTCAAACTCCCCGCTCGCCTCCATGCAAACGCACGTCTCCTCCGGGCCTGTTCCTCGGCCTCGCAGCCAACCCAACAGGGCCTCGTGTCCTTCCAGACCGTTAGGTACTGTTGTCTTTGCAACGGTTTCCTCTCTCACAAGGCGAGTTCCAGGGCCGACTTGCCAACATCGATGCCCAAGGAAACCGGGAAGCTGTCGGCGCTCGAACTACTCGGTGCCTCTTCCATGCTGGTACGTACAGGATCTATGTCCTAAAAGTAAGCTTAACATCCTATGATGCTGTTCGGAGTCAAACGCGCCGAAAAGGGAGGTGGGAACTGATCTGCTTTATGGGCTCACCGGTACTTGAGACTGCTTAAAGCCATTGCTTCAACCACCGGGGCCAAAGGCTCTCACCAGGGCGACCCGCCTCCCGTCCGAGGGTCCTCGGATCGTTCCCGACAAGATCGGGAAGGTGCCCCTCTTGCGAGGAAAAATCAACATACCAGGTTCTAAGGGCTCTCAGCACTCAACCGCGGTGCTCCATTCCTCGCTTCAACTTGGCAGCTCGGGCTCCCCTGATGCCGAACTTGCTCGTTTTAATGGGGCAGGCGTCTCCATTTCGCCCCTGTAGTATTCTCTTTAGGACCGGATAGCCACAATCCGACCCCCCCGTTCTCCCGCCAGGAGTTTTCTCCTCGATTTGTGGGCGGCCCTTCCCATCACCCCCAGGAAATCCCTGCCCCTTCGAGTGCTAAATGCGACGTCCGGAAACAGACATCTTCGCACAAAGGAGTATGTCATCGACAGGGCGCTACGCTCAGGGAGCCTCCTGATACTGTCTGCCAAGCGAGCAAAACCGATTCGCAGGGCTCGACCAGAAACCATACCGCAGACCAATTGACCTGGAGGCCTTTCATGCGCCATTCTCATGCTTTTCTACGGTGGGCTGCCGCCGCTCTACTACTTACCGTGAGCATCTCTAGCAGCGTCTGGGCCCAATCACGCACCTACACGACCGATGCCGACTTTAATGAAGGCACCCTCGTTAACGTAAACCACGACGCCCCGAATAACGACCAGCTACAGCTTAACGAAACGACGACGACCTTTCCTTTCATCAATGTAGCCGCTTCAAACCGCGGAACCGTCGTGCGGACGAACACGGAGACCGGTGAAATCATCGGCGAATACCGATCCGCTCCACAGGGGTATGGGCTCAACCCTTCCCGCACGACCGTCGATCTGTTCGGCAACGTATGGACCGGGAACCGGAATGAACAAGGATTTCTCACAGATCCAGTTCTGGGTTCAGTTCCGCACGGCTCCGTAGTCAAAATCGGACTCATCATTGGGGGGACACGCGTAGACGCATCCAGCACTCCAGATCCCAGCGGGCAATACCTCGCTCCCCCGTTCGGTTATAATACGTGCGTGGATCGTGACAGCGATGGACTCATCAAAACCTCACGCGGATTAGGCAATATCCTCGCATGGAACAGCACCACGGACCACCTGGGCGGCGCTGACGGCATTGGCGACACGGACGCGGATGGCCGCGGTGCCGGGACCGTGGAAGATGCCGAAGACGAATGCATTGTCATCTTTCAGCGAACGCCGGATGCCGATGCCGTGCGTCACCTATCGGTGGACGCCAACAACGACGTCTGGACCGGCGGCTACCCCTTTGCCCAGCGTCGGTTCCACAAGCTGGACGGCAGCACTGGCGAAATCCGGGACTCCTTTAATGCTCGCCCCTTTGGATGCGGCGGCTACGGTGGACTTATTGATGGGAATGGCGTCCTCTGGTCCGCCAGCATTTCCCAAAACAGGTTACTTCGTTACGACACAAACACCGATACAGGAAGCTGCATTCCCAATCCGCAATCATATGGGCTGGGCATCGACACAAATGGGTTCATTTGGAATTCCACGTTCAACAATAACAGTGTTGTCAAAATAAGTCCTTCCGGTGTCATTCAGCCTGGGTTCCCGAAATCAACCGGCGGGGCAATTGGTGACCGTGGCGTTGCTGTTACGCCGAGTGACAACCACGTCTGGATTGCAAACAGTGCGGGAAGCAATGTCTCCCGACTTGACAGTAATGGCAATGTGCTCAAGGTAATCTCCGTTGGTCTCACCCCTACGGGAGTTGCCGTTGATGCCGCGGGCAAGGTGTGGGTGACAAACCTCAACTCGAACAATATTATGCGCATCGATCCTAACGGTGGAGGCGATGGCCTGGGTACGGTGGATCTGACTGTCAACCTCGGCGCCGGTGCTGGCCCCTACAACTACAGCGATATGACCGGCGTAGTCGCTATTGGCAGCACGGCCCCGCAGGGTACATGGACGGTAGTCCATGATGGCGGGAGCGCTGACCTGTTGTGGAACACGCTCTCCTGGAACAGCGACGAACCCTCCGGTACCGGCATCACCGGCAAGGTACGGGCTGCCAACACGCAGGCCGGACTAGCCAGTGAACCATTCACCACGGTCTTGAATGGTACCGATTTCAGCGCCGACGGCATTCAGGGCCGGTTCGTCGAAATTCAGATGACACTCGCCCGCAACACCTCCGCCTCTGCCTCGCCGGTCCTGTTTGATGCAACCATTTCGGCGGCCAGCGCCGAGTGCCTAGCCTCCGACTTCGACGAGGTGTTTAACGACGCAGATCGCCGTGTCGAAATTACGATCGACGATCCGGAAGGCATCGAGACAGTGAATTTCACCGACCCCAGCGGCAATCCACTCCTTATCAACCTGAGCGTGCAGCTTATCGAGTCGAGCAACTCCGGAGGAGATGTCGGTTTCTCCCGCGACGATCCTACGAGCGATATCGACTGGAGCGCGGATGACCCAGGCGACCGGCCGACGACCGTCGTGATGCACCTGAATCAGGTGGACCTGAACAATCCCAACGCCGGCTACTTCCTGGTAACCGACAACGGATGTGGTACCGAGACGGTGATTGACCCGCCCCTCGAATTTGACGTCTCTCCGGCCCTTCAGTTCATCCTGGAGGGCGGTTACCCGAACCCCACTCGGGGTCCGTCGACGGTCAGCTTCGTGCTTGATGAGGCGGGACCGGTGATGCTGGCCGTCTACGACGTGATGGGACGCAAGGTCGCCACGCTCGTTGATCAACCGATGAGCGCAGGGCCCCATGAGGTGCGGTGGAACGGTCGAGCAGCCAGCGGCGCTGCGCTTGCCAGTGGCGTGTATCTGCTACGCCTTCAAGCCAGTAACAAGACCGCTACCCGTCGCATGACCGTAGTCAAGTAGGCAGAACCTATCGCACGAGCGTGTCCCAGCCGGATAGCCATTGGACGCTCTCCGGCTGGGAACGCCTCTGGGCAGGACGCATTTGCTGCGAGCTTATTTATCTACCAGCTCCCCGTAATTGCAGGGACTACAGCGTGCCACCGATGAATTCACTCCACGCCGTCGCTTTGTTTCAAACGTCATTCCGGCTCCCGAGCCGGTATCCAGGAAGCGACCGGGAGGATGGGCCCTGTATCAGGTCCAGGGTGACGGCAGAAGTAATCACCACCGTCTTAGGGAGTTGATATCAGATGTATATCACAGCCATCCAAAAAAATGAGGTGACGACCATGAAAGAAGCAAATAAGTCGCAATCCTCCGATTTGACACACCCTAATGAGAAACGCAAGCCGTTTGAAGCCCCTAAACTGCGTCGAGAAGCCGGGTTACTCAGAACGACAGCTGAACGAATGTTTACCTTCGGTATTCCCTCGTCGTAAACTGTGGGCACCGCTTTAAGCGAAATGAAGGGCAGGCGCCTACCCTCCATAACTCTATCGACCGTTCTTCGTAGTGGCCGGCGCCGAAGCACACTTTCCCCTGCTCACGTTGGCAGCTCCGGCTTTTTGACGTTGGCGGAGCCGTCGCCCGTGGCTTCGGAGGCGCCGTCGCTGGCGGCGTCGGCCGCATCATCGGCCTCTTCGTCCCATTCTTCGATGGCCTGGAGCACGGCATCGACAATCTCGTCTTCGTCGACCGTGCCGACGACCTCGCCGTGCTTGAACAGGTGCGCGCGTCCCCGCCCCAGCGATACGCCGAG
>JAAAPH010000028.1 GCA_009908415.1 Bacteroidota bacterium | reverse complement strand
GCCCGCTCGGTACGCGACGAAGTCAAAGACGAAGTGGATGATTGGGTGCAGTCCGGGCAGCGCCCGCCTGCCCTCTCCGTCGTGCTCGTGGGGGACAACCCGGCTTCGGCCGCCTACGTCCGCGGGAAAGAGCGCGATGCCGCCCAAGCGGGCATCGAGAGCGAGACGCTCCGCTACGACGCGGACATCAGCGAGGCCGAGCTCCTCCGCGTCGTCGCGCGCCTCAACGCCGACGACAGCGTGGACGGCGTCCTCGTCCAGCTCCCTCTCCCCGACCACGTGGACGACCGGAAGGTGATCGACGCCATCGACCCCGCCAAGGACGTCGACGGCTTTCACCCGGAGAACCTGGGACGCCTCATGATCGGCGCCCCGGCCTTCATCCCCGCCACGCCGTACGGCATCATGGAGATGCTGGCGCGCAGCGGCGTCGAGACCGAAGGCCAGAACGCCGTGATCGTAGGACGGTCCAACATCGTGGGCAAGCCGCTGGCCAACCTGCTCATGCAGCGCGGCACCGACGCGACGGTCACCGTCTGCCACAGCCGCACGCGGGCGCTCGGCGAGCACACGCGCGCGGCCGACATCCTGGTGGCTGCCGTGGGACGGGCGGCCTTCATCACGCCGGACATGGTGCAGGAGGGCGCCGTCGTCATCGACGTCGGCATCAACCGGGTCGACGACGCCTCCCGCGAGCGCGGCTACCGGCTCGTCGGCGATGTCGACTTCGACGGCGTGGAGCCCAAGGCGAGCTGGATCACGCCGGTCCCCGGCGGCGTGGGCCTTATGACACGCGCCATGCTGCTGAAAAACACGCTGCGCGCCGCCCGCCTGGCTGCGTCGCCGGCTGCGTAGCCTCCTTCTCGGTTTCGTTTGTTCTCTGCCGCCTTCGGGGTCTGCTCTGCCATGCCACAATCGCCGACTATGCTGCCTCAGGCAGCGCCGGACACGACCGCCGCGGCTCCGCCGGACACGACGCAGCTCATCGACATCGGCGAGATCAACAACGCGTTCAGTCAGGCGATCGCTCTCTTCCTGGAGGGCGACTTCGAGGGCCTGTACGAGCTGCTCTACCAGAGCGCCATCAACCTGACGGGGCTGCTGCTCGGCAACGGCCTGCAGGCGCTCCTGACGTTCCTGACCCTGTATGTGATTTACTGGGTCATCGATCGCGCGCTGCACCAGGTGCTGGATCGCAGCGCCCGCATTGAGGCCGGGCTGCAGAGCCTCCTCCAGCGCAGCTACCGCGTGGTGGCGTACGTCTTTATTGGTGCGATGGTGCTCAGCCAGTTGGGCGTGAACGTCACAGCGCTCGTGGCCGGGCTCTCGATCGCCGGTATCGCCGTCGGTTTCGCCGCGCGCGACTCGATGGAGAACTTTATCTCGGGCGTCACCATCCTCGTCGACGAGCCCTTCAAGGTGGGCGACTACATCGTCGTGGACGACGAATACGGCCAGGTGCACGAAATCACGCTGCGGTCGACCCGCATCCGCACCGTGCGCAACGAGATCATGGTGCTCCCCAACACGCAGATGATCACGAGCCGCGTCGTGAATCACTCGAAGCAAAACACGCTGCGGATCGACATCGATTTTGGCATCGCGTACAAGGAAATCCCCGACGAGGCGCGCCAGGTGCTCCTTCCGATCACGGAGGGCGACGACCGCATCCTCCCCCGCCCGGAGCCCTCGGTCATCGTCACGGAAATGGCCGATTCGAGCGTGAACATGAAGCTGCGCTTCTACATCCGCGACGCGAGCGAAGAGCTGGCCGTCCGGTGGGCCTACACCGAGAAGGTCCGCGAGACGCTGCGCGAGGCCGACATCGAGATTCCCTTCCCCCACCTGCAGCTCTTCGTCGACGAGGCCAAGGCGTTCGCCGACGCGCCGTTTATGCAGCCGCCACGGAATGGGGAATAGCGATTGGCGATCGAGCCACCACGGGCAAAACCCGTCTCCCCCACTCGCCCGTCGCTACTCCCCACTCACCGTCACAACGACGGTGCGGCTGCGCGGCTTGACGTCGCACTCCAGGTGGAAGATCTGCTGCCACGTGCCGAGGATGGGCGCACCCTCCCCGACGGGCACGGTAATCGACGGGCCGAGCGTGGTGGCCTGGAGGTGGGAATGGCCGTTGCCATCGTGCCAGCGCTGCTCGTGGCCGTAGTCGCGGCTCGGCGGCATCAGCGTGTCGAGGATCGCCGGCAGGTCCTCTTGCAACCCGGGCTCGAACTCGATGGTGCCCACCGCGCCTGTGCTCCCCACATTGTGCACGTTGACAAAGCCCGTCTCGATGCCCGACTGGCCCACGATGCGGGTCACGGCGTCGGTGAGGTTGTGCATGTCCTGATGGCCGTCCGTGGACAGCTCGATCTGCTGTTGATAAACCATGGTCGATTGTCGATCCCCGATTGTCGCGTGGCGTTTGCCAAGTGGCAATGTTCGATTGCATCGATCACCCTGCCCCCCATCGCTCAATCCTCCCGTTGGCGTGCGTCATTCCCAACTCCACCGACGGAGGCCATCGAGGTGCTGGTGCGCCGTGAGGTCATGCTGGATCGGCGTGATCGACACGTAGTCGTCTTCGATGGCCGCGAGGTCGGTGTTGTCGCCCTCGTCGAGGTTCACGAAGGTACCCGAGAGCCAGTAGTACTTTCGGTCGAAGGGATCGGTGCGTTCCTTGAAGCTCTCCTCCCACCGCGAGCGCGCTTGCCGCGTGACGCGCATCCCGTTGATGGCCGCGGCCGGCTTCGCGGGAATGTTGACGTTCAGCAGGATGCCCGGCGGGAGCCCGCCCCGGAGCACACGCGCCGTAATCTGCCGGGCGAAGCGGCCGGCCACCTCGAAGTCGCCGCCGTCCCATCGGCAGAGCGAAAACGCGATTGCGTCGATGCCGAGGATCGAAGCCTCCGTCGCCGCGCTCACCGTGCCGGAGTAGAGCACGTTGACGGCGGTATTCGGGCCTTGGTTGATGCCGCTCACGACGAGTTGCGGCGGCCGCGGGAGGATTTGGTTGACGGCCAGCTTGATGCAGTCGGCCGGCGTGCCCGTGACGCTGTATGCGGCGATGGGGCCGGAGGGCACCTCAAAGTCGTACTCGTGCGCCCGGACGGGATCGCGCACGGTGATGGCGTGTCCGACCGCGCTCTGCTCCGCCTCGGGCGCCACGACCCACAGCTCCCCCAACCCGTCGAGCGCCGACGCGAGCGCGATGATGCCGCGGGCGTCGATGCCGTCGTCGTTGCAGATGAGGATGAGAGGAGGGGCGTCATCGTTGGAGGTGCTCATGAAGCTCGCTGTGCTGACAGTGTCTACTTCTTGAATCGCGTCGTGGGTAACCCGCTGCTCCCCCGTGCGCCGTCGGTTATCGCCGCGGCCACGTCCGGGGAGGACGGACGACCAACGCCCTCGTGGTGGCGAGCGCCTGCCCGTCCATTGATGCGCACGCGGTGCGTACGCAACGTGAAGCGATGCGGCGCATCAATAGCTCTCCGCGTCGGAGGGAAACGAGCGCTCGCGCACGTCGTGGATGTAGTCCTGCACGGCGTCGGTGATGGTGTCGGCCAGTTCGGCGTAGTGCCGGACGAAGCGGGGATTGAAGTCGGTCGTGAGGCCGAGGGCGTCGTGGGTCACGAGCACCTGCCCGTCGCACCCGGCGCCGGCGCCGATCCCAATCGTCGGGATCGTCAGCGACGCCGTAACGTGCTGGGCCAGCTCGGCCGGAATTTTCTCCAGCACGACCGCGAAGCACCCGGCCTCTTCGAGCCGCTTGGCGTCGCGCTTGAGCGCCTGCGCCTCGTCGTCCTCGCGGGCTCGCACCTTGTACGTCCCGAAGTTGTAGATGCTCTGCGGGGTGAGGCCCAGGTGACCCATCACGGGGATCCCGGCCGTCACGATGCGCTCGACGGTCTCCACGACGGGCTGCCCACCCTCCAGCTTCACCGCGTGGGCGCCGGCTTCTTTCATGACGCGGATCGCCGACACGAGCGCCTCCTTCGAGTCGCCCTGGTACGTGCCAAACGGCAGATCCACCACGACGAGCGACCGGTCGATGGCGCGCACGACGCACTGCGCGTGGTAGATCATGTGGTCGAGCGTCATCGGGAGCGTCGTCTCGTTGCCGGCCATGACGTTCGACGCCGAGTCGCCGACGAGCAGCACGTCCGTCCCCGCCCGGTCGAGGATGCGGGCCGACGTGTAGTCGTACGCCGTGAGCATGGCGATGGGGACGCCGGCCTCCTTCATCTCTTGCAGCGTCTTCGTGGTGACGCGGGGAACCTCGGCGACGTCGGGCGTTGCGGGCTCGGTGCTCATGGACAGGGTCCGGTGGGTGATCAAGACAGCGCAGCCGCCTCCGCAGCGCGCGGCGGCGTCGGTCAACATACAAACCGCGCTGCTTCTCGTCTATCGCACGAAATGGGCCGGGCAGGAAAAAGCGGACAGCCGCCGGATAGGGCCGCTGCCCGCTTCAGTTGCCACCGACACGACATGCCGGTAGACGCTTACTGGTTGCTGACGCCGCTCGTGTCGGCGGCCGTGCTCACCGCATCCACCGAGGGCCCGGCCTCGGCGCCGCTGGTCACGTCGATACCCAGCCGCTGCGCCACCTGCGGGGTCACGTCGACGACGTTTTGCTCATTGACGTAGAGCAGCGCCTGGGAGCGGAGCACCACGTTGAGGTTCTGCTCCTGGGCCACGCCGTTGAGCGCCGTTTGGAGCTTCTCCAGCAGGGGTTGCATCAGCTCGGCCTCACGCTGCGCCAGCTGTTGCTGCCGTTCCTGCGCGGCCTGCTGCAGTTGCTGCTGCTTCTGGCGAATGGCCTGCTCGCGTTCGGCTCTCCGCTGGTCCGACAGCAGCGCCTGCTGCTTCTGGTACTCGGCATACATTTCCTGGAGCTCTTGCTCCTGGGCCTGCATCTCCTCGCGCATCGACTGCGCTTCCTGCTCGATCTGCTGCTGAACCTGTTGCATCTCGGGCATGTTGCGCAGGAGCAGCTCCTGGTTCGTGTAACCGATCGCGGGCTGCTGCGCCGCGGTTTCTTGGACGGCGCCAACCGACAGGGCCAGCAGGAGCACCGCCGTCATTCTGGTAACTTGCTTCACGATATTCATCATTCGATTCGTCACGTGCGTAGCCATTCCGTTATGAGACAGGGGGTTGATGAGTTAAAATACGTTGCCAATAGGTGCCACGATGGATGCTACTGGTTGCCGCCTCGCACATCAATGCCAAGTTCGCGGAGAACCTGGTCGCTCACGTCGTACTGGTCGCGAGCAAACATAAAGAGAAACTCGCCGCTCTTGTCAAACACGTAATCGTACCCTTCCGACGTGGCCACCTCTTCGACCGCAGCCAGGATGCGCTCCTGAAGCGGGCGCATGAGATCACGCTGCCGCTGGTAGAGCTCGCCGTCTGGCCCAAAGTAGCGCTGGCGGAGGTTTTCCAATTCCTGCTCGGCCTGCTGCATCGCCTGCTGGCGCTGCCGACGCTCCTCCTCGGTGTAGAGCAGTTCGCGCGATTCAAACTCGCGGTACATCTGCCGGACGGTGTCGCGTCGCTGCTGGAGCTCCTCGCGCCACTGCTCTTCCAACCGGTCAATCTTCTGCTGGATGGTGGCGTACTCCGGGGTCTGGTTCAGAATGTATTCCGAGTCGATGTAGGCAATCTGTTGCTGTGCAGCCGCCGAAGCCGGCAAGGCCAGTAGCACAACGACCAGTACCGTCCACCTCCAATGGGACATTACTAACGTGGCGTGGGTGCCGTTATTATGCAGCCAATGCGGGGATCGGTCCGACCGTCCGAGACGGCCGGACCCTCATCGGGGCGTTTAGTTGCCAAAGCCCTGCCCCAGCGAGAACTGGAAGCGCCAGCCGGGCACACCGGTTTCGCCCGACTCGATCGGGCTGAAGGCGTCGAAGTTGTAGCCGTAGTTGAATTCGATCATCCCAACGATCGGCAGGAAGAGCTTCACGCCGACCCCGGCCGAGCGGTACAGCTGCGACGGATTGAACGTTTGAAAGCTATCCCAGGTATTGCCCGCATCAAGGAAGAGGTACGGCGCGGCCTGCAGCTGCTGCGACGAGACCGCCTTCCAGCGCAGCTCGGACGTATACTTGTTGAGGATCCGACCGCCGACCGACTGCAGGCGCCCGTTCCGCTGCTGCCGCGGACCCAGCGTACGCGCCGGATAGCCGCGCATAAAGACCGGATCCGTGCCGTAGTTGTAGCCGCCATAATCGAACGGGGAGCCGCCCAACTCGAAGCGTTGAAAGCGGACGTCTTCGCCCGTGAGCGACCCGATGTACCCGTAATCCGTGCTTACATTGACCGAGAATTTGCCGCCTAGCGGCACGTTCCAGTTCGTCTTGAAGCGCCACTTGTGGTACTGCACCAGGTCGCCGAGCGGCGGCGCCACCTCGACCGAGAGCTGCAACCGCGACCCGCTGGTCGGAAACATGGGGTTGTCGAGCGAATTGCGCGTGAGCGCCTGCCGGACCGTGACCTGCTGGCTCACGCCGCGGGGCAAGAAGCCCACAAGCGTGTTGCCCGTCTCCGGATCCGGCGCGTTGTTGTAGAACTGGTACCCGAGCGCCGTGGACCAGTTGAACTTGTCATCCGGCCACTGCAGCCGCCGCTCGGAGAAGATCTCCGACGAGATGCGGGTGTACGTGCCCGCATCGCCGCGCGTCGTGATCCGACCGGTCCGGAACGAGCGCTGCGGGAAGCGGCTGAAGCGCGAGTACGACACGGACCCGCCGACTGGGTTGGGCCGCCCGCGGAACCACGGCTCGGTGAACGAGAGCGAGTAGCTCTGGAAGAAGCTGCCGTTCGTGCGCACGTTCACGCTGAGCTGTTGCCCATCGCCCGACGGCAGCGGACGCCAGGCGCTGCCCTTGAAGAGGTTCTGGGCCGAAAAATTGTTGAACTTGAAGCCGAGCTGCAGCACGAGGCCGTACACGCCCCACGTGCCGGAGAGCTCCAGCTGGTCGCTGCCCACCTCTTCCACGCTGTACGTGAGGTCAACTTCCTGCTCTTCCTCGTCGATGCTGACGTCCGGCCCGGCCGAAAGCGACTCCTGGCTGAAGTACTTGAGCTGCATCAGGCGCCGGATCGACTCCTGAATGGCGCTTCGGCTGAAGGTCTCGCCGGGCACGGTATAGAGCTCACGGCGAATCACGTGCTCCTTCGTCTTGTTGTTGCCCATAATCTGGATTTGGCCGAAGTCGTACACGTCGCCTTCCATCACGTCGAACGTGATGTCGAGCGAGTCCTCGCCTACGACGCGTATGCTCGGCTGGGCGCTGAAGCGCATGTACCCGCGGTCCATATACAGGCTGGAGACGTCACTCCCCTGCCGGTTGCCCTGTAGGTTCTCTTGAAGTTTTGTGCCGTTGTACGGGTCGCCCTCCTGCAAGCCCAGCGATTGCGTCAGCACCCGATCGGGGAAGACGGTGTTGCCATCCCAATCGATGTCGCGGATGTGATACTTCTTCCCTTCTTCCACCGTGACCACGACGTTTAGCGCATCCTCGGAGGCCAGGTAGATGGAGTCTTTCACGACTTGAGCGTCGTAGTAGCCTTCTTCGCGGTAGAAGTCGACCACGCGCTGCAGGTCCTCCTCGTACTTGTCTTCCTTGAAGGTTTCGCCCTTCCAGAAGCGCCACCAGCGGTTTTCCTTCGTCTCATCCATCTGCCCGCTGAGCTTCCCGTCGTCGAAGACCTCGTTGCCACGGAAGATGATGTCTTTCACCTCCACCTTCTCCTTGCGGTCGACGTTGAAGGTCAGCGTCAGGTAGTTCTGTTCGGTCGTGGTCCGCTCCACGTCAACCGTCGTGTTGAGGAACCCCTTCTCGCGGTAAAATTCCTTGATGACCTGGCGGGTGCGCTCGATGTCGCCCGGTCGCACGGGGCTGCCCGTCAGGAGCGGCGCCTTGTCCTTCAGGTCGTCCCGGTGCCGCCCGCGAATGCCGGTCAGTTCGTACGACTGCAGACGCGGCTCCGGCTTCACCTCGATGACGAGATCGATGGTGCCGTTGGAGCGGCCGTCCTCCTTGATCTTTACGTCAGAGAACATGCGCAGCTCGTAAATGGAGCGGATGGCGTTGGCGATGGCCTCACCGCCCGGAAGGGTGACCTGCTGACCCGCCTCAAGGCCGCTCGTTCGGATGATGAAGTTTTGGACGCTCTGGCTCTCCTCGCCCTCGACGCGCACCGCCCCCAGCGTAAAGCGCTGGGGCTGATTGGCCATCGGCGCCGCCACCTGCCCGCGGTTGCCGCCGTTCATAGGGACGGACGTGTTCTGCGCGGCAGCGGTGGGCGCAAGGAGAAGAACCGTGGCGATAAGGGAAAAAAGTCGGAGCACTCGCATCAGGGAATCGGGAACGGTTGGAAAACCTAGCGCGCGGGCGGCGGGGCATCTAAACCAGCATGCCACTGAGGGGTTTCGGATGCGCTCGAACGGCGCATGGGGTACAACGCGCGGATGCGCTGGATTATTGTACATACCGACAGCGGCGTGCGTGCTTCCCAGCCGCTCACCAAACTTTCTGTGAACCAAGGGGATGAAACCCCAGCCGGGAGTCTCCGCCCGTCTTCCTTGGTGCAAGCGCGCGACGAAATGTTTCACGTGCCGTTCTTGACGCGTCCAAAGCGGCGGTCGCGGTCTTGGAACTCGCGGATCGCGTCGTACAGCGCGGCCCGGCGGAAGTCGGGCCAAAACTTGTCGGTGATAAACAGCTCGGTGTACGCGGACTGCCAGAGGAGGAAGTTCGACAGCCGAAACTCCCCGCCCGTGCGAATCAGCAGGTCGGGGTCGGGCAGGTCCGCCGTCGCCAAATGCCGGGCCATGACGGCCTCGTCGATGGCGTCGGGGTCGAGGCGGCCGGCCTGCACCGCGCGGGCGATCTGGCGGACGGCCTGCAGGATGTCCCACTGCCCGCTGTACGACAGGGCGAGCGTCAGGGTAAGCCGCGTGTTGTCTTGCGTCCGCGCTCGGGTTTTCTCCAGTTCCTGCTGGCCCGCCGCGGGGAGCATGGACAGGTCTCCAATCGTGCGCAGGCGCACGTCATTATTCAACAACGTCTGCCGCTCCTTCTCGATCGTACGGACGAGCAGCTTCATGAGCGCGTTGACCTCGGTGGAGGGGCGCTCCCAGTTCTCGGTGCTAAAGGTGTAGAGCGTGAGATAGGGCACGCCGAGCTGGGCGCAGGCCTCCGTGATGTCGCGCACCGAGTTGACCCCCTCGCGATGCCCCACCACGCGCGGGCGCCCCTTCTGCTGGGCCCACCGGCCATTGCCGTCCATAATGGCGGCAATGTGGACGGGGAGCTTCCCGCGCGCCTGCAGGGCAGACTGGGCGGCGCGGTCTTCGTCCGTCTGCGTGTTTCCTGTGATGGTCTGTGGCACGACGGCTCCGATTTACTCCGAAAAACGACGGGCGATCATGCTAAGCTATCCGGCGAGCGAGCAAACATCAACGTTACAATCGCCACGCCGGCTTCTTCTCTGGGAAGAGTTGGCGAATCGTGCACGCCAGCGACAACGGGTCGACGCGCCGCGTTGGCCCCGATCACAGGCGCAGGATGTCGTTGAAGATGAGGAACGCCATGAATCCGATGATGAGGATCATGCCGATCTGTTGCGCGGCCATGCGCACCCGCGTGGAGGGTTTACGGCGCGTGATGCCCTCGTAGATGAGAAACACGAGCTGCCCCCCGTCGAGCGCCGGGATCGGCAGGATGTTCATGATGGCGAGCGTAATCGACAGGATGGCCACGATCCGCCAGAAGTAAAACGCGCCGGCCTCGGCGGCCTGCTGCGTCACCTGCGCCACCATGACAGGGCCGCCCAGGTTTTCCCGCAGGTTCTCGCGCCCCACGAAGATGCGTTGCAGGCTCACGGCGATGCCCTTCGTGTTGCTCCAGGTGTCCTGCACGCCCGCGACGAGCGCCTCACCCACGCCATACGACTGGCGGCGGATGCCAAACTCCTGCTCCAGCATCGGCTGCGTCGGCCCCCGCACCCCGATGAGGTACCGATCGGGATTCTCGTCATCGGGCTGGGGGGTCAGCGTCGCCTCAAAGACGCGCCCGGTGGCGGCCGTGCGCACCTGCGTGGTGACCGCCGCCGTATCGGCGGTGGACGGGCCGTTGGTCAACGAATCAGGGCGCAGCCAGCGCACCGTCAGCGCGGAATCCCCGATGGCCTGCACCTTGTCGTTCATCTCCAGCCAGAAGCGCACGGAGTCGCTGTTGACCGACAGGATGCGGTCTCCCGCCTGAAGGCCGGCCCGCGCGGCAGGGTAGTCTTCGGCCACCCCGCTGATGATCGGCGGCAAGTAGTTCTCCAGCGAAATGCCGATGCCCCCGCCCGACCGGTTCATCTGGGTCATGATGTTCGGCGGCCCGGTAAACGTGAGGCGCTCACCCTCGCGCTCCACGGTGATGCGCAGCGTGTCAGCGAGGAGCGTGTTGATGTCGCTCAGCTCACCGAGGCGCTCCAGCTCCCGGCCGTTGACGGCCACGACGCGGTCGCCGGTGCGCAGTCCCATGTTGTACACCACGGTGCTGTCCGACACGTAGGCGCCGCCGATATTCTCGGCCGGGATGTACGTCTCGCCGTACGAGAACTTGAGTCCGGAGAAAATGACGGCCGCAAGGATCACGTTGAAGATGACGCCCGCCGTGATCACGACGGTGCGCTGCCAGACCGGTTTGGCCCGGAACTCCCACGGCTCGGGCTCACTGCCGAGGTGCTCCGTGTCGAAGCTCTCGTCGATCATCCCGCTGATCTTGACGTAGCCGCCCAACGGCGTGGCGCCCACCACGTACTCCGTGTCGCCGAACGTGCGACCGAGCAGCTTGGGCGGGAAGCCCACCGAAAACCGTTCGACGCGCATGCCAAACCACTTCGCCGTCAGGAAGTGGCCCATCTCGTGGACGAACACCAGGATGGTGATCGCCAGGATGATCCAGAAGGCGGACGAGAGGATGTCGATAACTAATTCCATGTGATCCTAGCTACTGAGGCACAACGACGGCGCCGGGCGACATGCCCCGGTGCAACGAACGATGGGCGTTCAATTTGTGGTCGGTCGGGCGAGTTCCTGAACGGTGCGGCGCGCATCGGCATCGGCGGCTTGCAGCACATCGAGCGTTGGCGCCTCCTGGACCGCACGGCGTGCGAGCGTCGCCTCGATAAGGCGGGGAATGTCGGTGAACCCAATCTGCTCATCGAGGAAAAGGGCGACGGCTTCTTCGTTGGCGGCGTTGAGTACGGCCGGGGCCGTGCCGCCGGCCTCCAGTGCCTCGAAGGCGAGTCGCAAACAGGGAAACTTGTCGGTGTCGGGCAGCTCAAAATCGAGACGGGGCACCTCACTCCAGTCCAGCCGCTCGTGGGGCGCCGGCCAGCGCGCCGGGTGGCTGAGCGCATACTGGATGGGCACCTTCATGTCGGGCACGCCGAGTTGCGCCTTCGTGGAGCCGTCCGTGAACGCCACCATCGAGTGGACGATCGACTGCGGATGGACGAGCACCCGAATGCGGTCAGCACCCACGTCGAACAACCAGCGCGCTTCGATGACTTCAAGGCCCTTGTTCATCATGGTCGCCGAGTCGATCGTGATCTTGGCGCCCATCGACCAGTTGGGATGATCGAGCGCTTCCTCGCGCGTGACGGCGCCGAACGTGTCGGCGGGCCGCGTGCGGAACGGGCCGCCGGAGGCGGTCAGCACGAGTTCCTCCACCTGGCGGTCCGACTCGCCCACGAGGCACTGGAAGATGGCTGAGTGCTCGCTGTCGACGGGAATGAGCGTGCCGCCGTGGGCGTCCAGGAGCCGATTGACCAGCGCACCGGCCACGACGAGCGTCTCTTTATTCGCCAGCGCCACGGTCTTCCCGGCCTCCAGCGCGGCCAGCACGGGCTTCAGCCCCGCATAGCCCACGACCGCAGCCACGACGACGTCGGCGGCGGGGTCGGCGGCGGCCGTGCAGAGCCCTTCTCCGCCGACGTGCACCTCGATGTCGGTATCCGCGAGGGCCTCGCGGAGCGCGGGCCCCTGCTCCTCCGCGCCGATGGCCACGCAGCGGGGCGCAAACTCGCGGGCCTGCTTCGCGAGGAGCTCCACGTTCGAGCCGGCCGTCAACGCCTGGACGCGAAAGCGGTCGGGAAAGAGGCGCAATACCTCCAGCGTTTGCGTGCCGATGGAGCCGGTCGACCCAAGCACCGAGACGCCCCGCGGGGTGCCGTTGAATGATCGTTCCTGAAATGAGCGGGGCATCGCGACCGTGCTGTCCTGCAGCAAAGATGAAGGGTAGGGGAAACGGAAGCTCTCAGGGTCCGTACTGACAACAACGAACTGCTCGCCGGTTTGCTTCACACGCGCTGTGCAGCACACCCACACTGCTAGACCGTAAAAGATAATGCGTGCTGGAGGGTCCACTCTCATCTCTTTTTTCACGCAAGACCGCCGTCTGGGACCCGTGGCCCGCATCGCCGTGCTGATCGCCATCCTGCTGGCGAGCGGCGGCGGGCTGGCGTCCGCCCAGACGCCGGCGCAGGCCGACAGCATGGAGATCCGCCGCTTCCGCCT
>JAAAPH010000196.1 GCA_009908415.1 Bacteroidota bacterium | reverse complement strand
TGTGCAAGAGGACCTCGCCGCCGTCCTCAAGCGCATCCGCGACCAGGGGCGGGCGGGCTTTTACCAAGGCGAGACGGCCGAATTGATTGTGGAGGAGATGGAGCGCGGCGGCGGGCTCATTAGCCACGCCGACCTGCAGGACTACCAGGCCGTCGAACGCGAGCCGGTGCGGGCCAACTACCGCGGCTACAATATCATCTCGATGGGGCCGCCGTCGTCGGGCGGCGTGGCGCTCGCGCAGCTCTTCAACGCCGTGGAGCCGTACGACATCGCCGCGATGGGCTACCAGTCGAGCGCAGCCGTGCATCTGATGGGCGAGGCCATGCGCCGCGTCTACGCCGACCGGGCGAAGTGGCTCGGCGACTCCGACTTCTTCGACGTGCCGATGTCCGGCCTTACCGATCCGGCCTACATGCAGCAGCGCATGCAAAGCTTCGACCCGGACGCGACCTCCCCGACCGAAACCATCGACCATGGCAACCCGCTGGCCTTCGAGTCGACAGAGACCACGCACTACTCGGTGGTGGATGGCGACGGCAACGCGGTGAGCGTGACGACGACCCTCAACGGCAGCTACGGCTCGAAGGTGGTCGTGGACGGGGCGGGCTTCTTCCTCAACAACGAGATGGACGACTTCAGCGCGAAGCCGGGCGTGCCCAACATGTACGGGCTCGTCGGCTCCGAGGCGAACGCCATCGAGCCCGAGAAGCGCATGCTCTCGTCGATGTCGCCCACGATCGTCGAGGATCCGGACGGCGAGCTGTTCATGGTGATCGGCACGCCGGGCGGCTCCACCATCATCACGACCGTCTTCCAGGTGATCCTCAACGTCGTCGATCACGGCATGAATATCCAGGAAGCCGTGGCGGCGCCGCGCGTCCATCACCAGTGGAAGCCCAACAACCTGTGGTACGAGCGCTTCGGATTGGCAGCCGATGCCGTCCAAAACCTAGAGGATCGGGGCTGGTCCGTGCGGGAAGGGTCCGCTTGGGGAGGGACCACCTGGGGCCAGGCCGAAGGCATCACGGTGCGCGCCGAGCCCGTCGCGCCGGGCGCCAACGCGATGGAGCGCGTCCTTTACGGCGGCGCCGACCCGCGCGGCAACGACACGGCCGTGGGATACTGACTCCGAGAGCGGAGACGTGGGGGTATGGGGGGTGGGAGCATGGAGGCCGCAGTTCGCGCCTCGCTTCCTCTCCCCTTCTCACCCTCTCCCTGAGAACCGGGGCAGGCGGACGGTGAACGTGCTGCCCTCGCCGGGTGTGCTGTCTACCGCGATGGTACCGCCCATCAGGTCCACGAGTCGCTGCGTGATGGTGAGGCCCAGGCCGCTGCCTTCGTGCGTGCGGGCCGCCCCCGTCGACTCCTGACGGAACTCGTCAAAAATCTGATTCAAGAAGTCCGCGCTGATGCCGATCCCCGTATCCTCGACGCGCATCACGACCGCGTCGCCGTCGGGACGGAGCGTGACCGTGACGTGGCCCTCCTGCGTGAACTTGACGGCGTTAGAGACGAGGTTCGTAGCGATGCGCAGGAACGCCGCCCGATCCATGGCGCCCTCCACCGGGGCATCAGGAGCCTCCAGGCAGAGCGTGATGCTCTTCTGCTGCGCCTGCGGCCGGAACTCATCGAGCATCTGACGCACCTCGTCGGTCAGGTCGACGCGCGTGGCATTGAGCTCTAGCGCCCCCGCTTCGAGCTGCGCGAGGTCGAGCACCGAGTTGAGCGTCCACAGCAGTCGCTGCCCACTGCGCTGGATGACGCCGGCAAACTCGCCGGCCGACTCCGGCGACGATCCGATCAGGTCGGCGAAGCCGATGATGGCGGTGAGCGGCGTGCGGATCTCGTGGCTCATGTTGGCCAGGAACGCCGACTTCAGCCGGTTCATCTCCTCCGCTTCCTCCTTGGCAGCGATTAGGTCCCGCTCCCACCCCTTACGCTCGGTGATGTCGAGTAGGGTCCCAATCACGGCCGGCGCCCCCTCGTGCTCGGTGCGGGAGCCGTGCACTTCGACGTGCCGGACCGTGCCGTTCTTTCGTCGGATCCGAAACGCGTATTCGATCTCTTTCACCTCGCCGCGCATCCGCTTTCGGAGGTTATCACGCACGAGCGGCCAGTCGTCCTCGTGCACCACGTCCTGCACCTCGATGCGCTCCCTAAGCGCATCCGGCGGGTATCCCAATATCTCAGCAAGGGCCGGGTTGGAGTACACAAACGCTCCGTCCTGGATGATGTAGATGCCGACCAGCGACTGCTCGACGAGCCCGCGAAACTGGGCCTCCGCCGCGCGCAGCTGCTCTTCGGCCCGCCGCCGCTCGGTGACGTCGCGCGCGACGGTCTGCACTGCGGCCTGGCCCGCGTACGTGACGGGCACCGAGTTGACCTCAATGATACGCTGCGTGCCGTTCGGGCGCACGATAACGTGCTCGATGGGCGTTGTGGATGCCCCCCGATTGAGGACCTCTTGCCGCTCCTGGATCAGGGCTTTATCGCCCTCCTTCAAGAAATCAAACACAGAGCGGCCGGTGAGGGCCTCGGGCGCGGAGACGCCGAGCAGCCGTGCGCCCGCCGGGTTGGCGTAGCGAAACCGCCCCTCAACGTTGATAAATACTGCCTCAGGATGGTTCTCGACGAGGCGCTGCCAGCGCTCCTCGCTCTCGCGCAACTGCTGCTCCATCTCCTTGCGGCGTGTGATGTCGACGACCGCGCCGTCGCGGTGCTGCACGTGGCCCGCCTCGTCGTAGGTGACCCGGCCACTCAGAAGGCCCCAAAAGGTCGACCCGTCTTTCCGTTGAAAGCGCACGGCCATTCCGTCGAGCGATCCCGCCCGGTCGAGGTACGCGACCACGGCGTTCCGCTGGTTGGACATGGCATACAGGATCCGCGGATCGGTCTGAAGCAGCTCCGCGGGGGTGTCGTACGCAAACATGCGCACGCACGCCTGGTTGACGTAGACCAGCCCTTGGCCCGGTACGCTGCGAAAAATACCCTTCCCGATGTTCTCACTAATCGATGCAATGAGCTCGGGAGGCCCCGACGCGGCGGGCCCGGGAGTCTCCTCCGCCTGGGTGGTCGCCCCCGCGCGGCGGCGCGCGGCCGGCCGGCGCTGCTGGTCCGCCCGCTCCCCAAGCAGGCCAGCCAACTCCTGCAGCAACGCGAGGGCGTCCGCCTCTAGCGTGCGCGGTTCCGCGTCGAACAGAAGAAGCGCGCCGAGCCGAAACCCGTCGGACAGGATCACCGGAGCCCCGGCGACGAAGCGCAACGAGGAGGCCTCCGCCTCGGCCGGGGGATCCTCGGCCGGGGGATCCGTACCCTGCGGGTTGGCACCGGAAGCGACGACCGGCGTGTCCTCCTGCAGCACATGCTGGCACAACGAGGCCTCAGTCGCCGCGTCCAGCACGGCCGGTCCGGCGCGGGCGGATGTCCACGGCCCTTCCTCGCCCATCGCGCTGAACACGGCGGTGGCGACGCCCAAGACGCGGCGGGCGAAACGAGTGATGCGATCGTAGGGCGGGGCCGGCTCGTCCTGCGTCAGCCCGCATGCCGCCAGCCTGTCCGCCCGCCCGAAATTGCGATCATTCATCGGCCCGCTGTGCCTGTGTGCAAGACGCCCATAGCCTGAAGTGCACCTTCAAGTTAGCTCGTATGTATGAGCCATGCTACCCTCGGATCCCGGATGAGCGTGTGGGGCCGATGCCGCCCCTTTCCATGCACGGATCGCGAGAGAGGCTTCACGCGGAGGGCTCCCCGCGCGGCCGTGCCGGATCAGCGGTGGGTGGCCACGCCGTCGCCTTGTGGGGCGGGGATCGGCCGCTCCGCGCCCTCCGCACGCGGCATCTCGACGGTGAACGTGGTGCCCACATCTTTCGTACTTTCGACCGTGATGCCGCCGCCGATGAGGTCGACGAGTCGCTTGGCGATGCTCAGGTTGAGGCCGTTCCCTTCGAACGCGCGCTGGTCGCCCATACTCTCCTGGCGGAACGGCTCGAAGAGGTGCGGCCGGAAATCGTCGCTGATCCCCACGCCGGTGTCGTGGACGTGGACCCGGACGACCTCGCTATCCGGGCCGGCCGTGACTTCCAGGCGCACCTCGCCCTCGGGGGTAAACTTGACGGCGTTGTCGGTCAGGATGCGGAGCACGCGCTCGAAGGCGGTCGGATCGAGCTCGGCCGTGAGCGGGGCGTCCGGCAGATCGGCCTCGAAGACCAGCCCGTGCTCGCGGGCGTCGTGCTCCACCTCGCGCGCCACCCCGTGGGCTAGCTCGCCCACATCGATCGACGTCTTCTGCGGCTCAGTGGCCGCAGCCTCCAGCCGGGCGAGCTCCAGCACGGCATCGAGCGTGTTCATGAGGCGCTCGCCGTAGTCGTGGATGGTCTGCGCGAAGTCGCGGTACGCCTCGTCCACCTCGTCGAGCAGGATGTCGGCATAACCCAGGATGCCCGTCATGGGCGTGCGAAACTCGTGGCTCATGTTGTTGAGGATGGCCGACTTGAGCCGGGCGGCTTCCTCGGCACGCTCCTTCTCGTGGCGCAATCGGGCTTCGTACTTCTCGCGTTCCTCCAGGATGGTCTGCAGCTGCTCTTCCACCTTATCTTCCAGGTGGACATTCAGCTCGCGCAGCTCCTCGGTGCGCGCCGCCACGAGCGCCTCCAGCTCTTGCTGCCGCGCCTTGAGGTGGCGCAGCCGCGCGCGATAGGCTCCGATGCCGAGCGCCAGCAGGCCCAGCACGCACACCGCCCAGAAGGTGGGCGTTTCGTAGAAGAAGGGCTGCTGCGTGAAGGCCTGGACGGCGGCCTGCGCGCTCGGCACGCCATCGGCATTCCGCGCGCGCACCTCGAAGGTGTAGGCGCCGGGGTCGAGGTTGGTGTAGGTGGCCATGCGGCTGGCCGTCCACGTGCTCCACGTGTCGTCGTAGCCGCGGAGGCGGTACTGGTACTGCACGCCGCTCGGGGCGATGAACGTGGGCGCTGCAAAGTGGACGTTCAGCTTCTTCGTGCCCGGCACCAGTTCGATGGACGCGCCGCGCGCCACGGCCTCGTCGTCGACGGTGACGGCCTCGATGGCGACGGGAGGCGGCACGTCGTTGCGCTGCATCGCGTCCGGGTCGATGCCTGCCACCCCCTGCGCCGTCGGGAACCACAGCGTGCCGTCCGCGCGGCGCCACGCGGCGGGTTGCACGCCGCCGTTCATCTCGTCGGTGCGGAGCCCATCGTTTTCGGTGAAGACGACGGGGTCGAGCCGGTCGAGGCGGCCGGCCGCGTAGGCGTCGAGAGTCCGGCGCGGCAGGTGAAAGATGCCTTTGCCCGTCCCCATCCACAGGCGGCCCTGCGCGTCTTCGAGAAGCTGGTAGATGTTGTCGCTGTACAGCCCGTCGCGGCTCGTGAACGTGGTGATGGTGCTGTCACGCATCCGGACGAGCCCGCCGCCGCGCGTGCCCAGCCAGAGCGTCCCGGTGCTGTCTTCGTGGATGTCGGTCACGACGCCCTCGGGCAGCCCGTCCGACGGGCCGAGGTGGCTGAACGTGCCGCCGCGAAAACGGTCCAACCCGTTCGGGAACGTTCCTATCCAGAGCGTCCCATCGGCGTCTTCGTGGAGCGTAGAAATGAGATTGCTCGACAGCCCGTCGTCTTCGGTAAAGTAGCGGAAGGTGCCGCGGGCGTAGCGGGCGATGCCCGCGTCGGTGCCCATCCACAGCGCGCCGCTCGGGCCGCGGTGCAGGGCAAATACCGCGTCGCTGATGAACCCGTCCTGGGTCGTGTACGCTGTGAACTGGCCGTCCGCGTAGCGATTCACGCCGCCGCCGTACGTGCCCACCCAGAGCGTTCCGGCGGCGTCTTCGTGCACGCTGAGCACGACGTCGCTGGACAGCCCCTCATCGGTGGTGAGCGTCGTCACGCGGCCGTCGCGGATGCGGCTGACGCCGCCGCCTTCCGTGCCGAGCCACAGGTTCTCGGCCGCGTCTTCGTACACAGCGAGGATCATGTCGCTCCGCAGGCCTTCCGGTGTCCCATACGGGGTAAACTTGCCGTCGCGCAGTTGGTTGAGGCCACCGCCCTCGGTCCCGAACCAGAGGCTCCCCTCCCGGTCCTGAAAGACGGCGACGACGCGGTCGTTGAGCAGCCCGTGCTCGCTGGTGAGTGCCTCCGCCGCGCCGTCGCGGACGCGCATCAGACCGCGCCCGTCCGTGCCGAGCCACAGGCTGCCCGTTCCGTCCGCCCAGAACGCAAACGCCGATACGCCGTCCAGCGCGTCGGGGAGGCCCTTGGTTTGGACGGTGCCATCGACACGGCGCGCCAGCCCGCTGCGCGTGCTGACCCAGAGCCGGCCGGCGGCATCCTCGCCGAGGGCGACCACGAACGGACCCGGCAGGCCCTCCACCGGGCGAAACGCTTGGGGCGCCTCGCCGGCCCACCGGAACAGCCCGTCGCTGGTCCCCACCCAGAGCGTCCCGCGCCGATCGCTGTGCAGCGCGGTGATGAGCGTGCCCTCTGCCATGCCCCCAACCGGTTCGATGCCTCCTTCGTACGCCCGAAACAGCCCATCCTCGAAGGTGCCCACCCAGAGCGTGCCCGCGGCGTCTTCGTGCAGGACGCTAACGTGCGCGCCCTGCAGCGCCGCGGGCGTAGTGACCGGCTCGAACCGGCCCGCCGCGTAGCGCACCAGTCCGGCGCCCGCCGTCCCGACCCAGAGCGTGCCCTGCCGGTCCACACGGAGCGCGCGGATGTTATGCCCGCCGGCAAAGGCTTCCGTGTTGGAGCGGTCGAAGACCTCGAAGTCGGCCCCATTAAAGCGCACGACGCCGCCCTCCGTGCCCACCCACAGGTAGCCATCGGGCGTCTGGGCTACGGCGTTCACCGTGCTGTGCGGCAGGCCGTCATCGTCGTTCCACACGCGGTGGACGTACTGCGTCAGTGCCTTGTCGGGCGCCAGACGGGCCGATGGCGACTGAGCGTACCCGGCGAGAGGCACGAGAAGGCCGAGTAGCCCGATAAGCAGGGGACGCACAACCGGATGCATGGGAAATGAGGCGATTGAAGTGGATGCGACGGGCGCAGAAAGCGTCTTTCCGCGGGCTGCGTTGCGATGCGGATCCGATGCCCCTTCGGTCAAAAACCACACCACGCTCTCCCACTCATGGCGTATGCGATTGGATGGCACGACCTAATCCAACGTGCCGCGCGCTCGCACCGGTCGGTTCGCGCGCCTCAGAGGGGGGCGTGGCGAATACCGTGGTGTTTCGAAACAGCTATCGACAAACGATCAGCAATCTAAAATTAATTTGAGATGCTTCCATAGGATGCAGGGTGTACCATGAAGCGGACTCGCCTAAAGCCGATGAGGACGCGGTACACGAGGGATTTAGCGCATCCGCCCAGCCGCGGGCCCCTTGTTTAGCCAGCCAGGATGTCATCCCCATCGAATGCATCGGTCGTGGCGATGCCGCGTTGCTCGACGCCCCCTCTCGGGCTGTGAGAGCAACCGTAGTGGGCGCTGGTCCGCGTGTCGAGAGCGTAAGTGTTCGGCGGTGGCGCAGACCACGCCTGGGGCGGCGCTTCAGTTCTCACGAGGATTCTCCGGGGCCGCGGCGGCGAGGAACGCGGCGGTGAGGACGAGCACAGCGCCGAGGTAGCCCCACGCGCCGAATCGCTCGCCCCACCACCCGTGCGCCGCGACGGCAGCCACGACGGGCTCCAGCGTCGCCACGATGCTTGCGCGCGAGGCCTCCAGCCGCTGCAGCCCCGCGCCGTAGGCCAGGTATGCGCCGTAGGTAGAGACAAACCCGATAAACGCAAGGGCGCTCCATGCCACCGCATCTTTGGCGGCCAGCGTTACGATCGGGGCCAGCCCGAGGGCGCCGACGGGCAGCGCATAGGCAAAGACCGTCGCGGGAGCGTAGTCGTCGAAGTAGCGCTTGCCGAACGGGTAGTAGAGCGCGTAGCTCAGGCTAGCGGCCAGCCCCCACCCCATGGCGCCCCCGGTGAGCTGCACGCGGTGCGCGCCGCTGAACGCGATGCCGGCGACCCCGAGCAGCGTGAGCAGGATGGCGACCGTCTTCAATACGGTGAGCCGCTCGCCCAACGCCGTCACGCCGATCACGGCGACCCAGGCCGGCGCGGTGTAGAGCAGCACCGAGGCCAGGGCGGCCCCGCCCGCGTCGATGGCAAACTGGTACGCGCTGTAGAAGAGCGACACGCCAATGAGGCCGAAGGCCAGCATGACCGGGAGGTGGTGCCGCGCCACATGCACGGCGCCACGCCGGGCCCGAAGCCAAACGGCGTGGCCAATGAAGCAGCCGCCGCCAATCACGGCGCGCCAGAACGCAATTTCCAGCGGCCCGACGCCGGCGGCTAACGCCCAGCGTGCGACGGGCCCCAACAATCCCCAGCAGACGGCGGCCACGAGGATGAAGCCGTACCCAATGGTTCGCTCGGCCCGCTGCACGCGCTGGATTATCGCCCGATCAGAATGACGCTAGCGCGCGCCTCCACCCGGCAGTGGTGCGGATCGTCGAGCGGCACCTCCGCGCCCGGCGCTACGATGTCCGATGGGCTAGGACGGGCCGTGTCGGCTTTCAGGTACCACTGCCCATCCTCGGGCGCCATGGGAAGCGCAAAGGCCATCGGCTCAGTGCCTGCGTTGAACAGCAGGCACAGGGCGGGGTCACCGTTCCCGCGAATGTGCATGCCAAGCCGCCGGGCGGAGGGGTCGTCCCAGCGCGGCACGCGGCCGGCCGGGTTGAACCAATGCACCTCGTCGGTGGCGTAGAACGATTCCTTCCTCAGCACGGGATGCTCGCGACGGAAACGGATCATCTGCTGGGTGAAGCGATGGATCGCAGCGTGCGCCTCCAGCCGCGTCCAATCCACCCAGCCGACCTCGTTGTCCTGGCAGTACGCGTTGTTGTTGCCCTGCTGCGAGCGCCGCATCTCATCGCCGCCCAGCAGCATGGGCACGCCGCGCGCCACGAAGAGCGTCAGCAGGAAATTCTTGATCTGTTGCGTCCGGAGGGCCTGGACGGCGGGATCATCGGTGGCGCCCTCCACGCCGTAATTGGCGCTGAAGTTTTGGTCGGTGCCGTCGCGGTTGAACTCGCCGTTGGCCTTGTTGTGCTTGCGCTCGTAGCTGACGAGGTCGTTCAGCGTAAAGCCGTCGTGGGCCGTCACGTAGTTGATGCTGCACTCCGGCCCCTTGCCCGAGTGCTCGTACAGGTCGGCGCTGCCGGCGAGGCGCGACGCGAAGTCGCCCAGCAGGCCGGCATCGCCGCGCCAGAACCGGCGCACGTCATCGCGGAACTGGCCGTTCCACTCCGACCAGCGGCGCTCGTAGAAGCTCCCGACCTGATAGGCCCCGGCGGCGTCCCACGCTTCGGCGATCACCTTCACCTCGCGCAGCACGGGGTCTTCGGCGATGCGTTCCAAGAGGGGCGGATCGGCATGAATGCTGCCGTCCTCGTCGCGCCCGAGCACCGAGGCCAGGTCGAAGCGGAACCCATCCACGTGCATCTCGACGACCCAGTAGCGGAGGGCGTCGAGGATCATCTCGCGCACGATGGGGTGATCGGCCTTGATCGTATTGCCCGTGCCGGTGAAGTCCTGATACGAGCGCCCGTCGTCCCCCAAGATGTAGTACACCGAGTTGTCGAGCCCGCGAAACGAGAGCGTAGGCCCCGACTCATCGCCCTCCGCCGTATGGTTGAACACGACGTCGAGGATGACCTCGATGCCGGCCTCATGGAGGGCGTGGACCATCTCCTTGAACTCATCCACCTGCTCGCCGCAGCACCCATCGCTCGCATACGCGCCATTGGGTGCCAAGAACGCGACCGGGTTGTAGCCCCAGAAGTTGCGCAGCGGCTCGCCGGTGCGCGGGTTCACGCGCGTGAGCTCGTGCTCGTTGAACTCCTGCACGGGCATCAGCTCGACGGCCGTCACGCCTAAGTCTTTCAGGTACGGGATCTTCTCGATCACGCCCCGGAACGTGCCCGGATGATTGACCTCAGCGCTGGGATGCTGCGTGAAGCCTCGGACGTGCAGTTCGTAGATCACCGTCTCCGACCACGGGCGCTTGAGCGGCCGCTCGCGCCAGCGCACAATCTGCTTGTCGGTGACGATGCACTTCGGGGTGTGGGCAGCGTTATCGGCGGCCGAGGGGACGAGATCGCGCTCCGGGGCCTCGGGGTCGTACCCCAGGGAAGACCGGAAGTCCCAGTCGTCGAGGTGGGTAATGGCACGAGCGTACGGGTCGATCAGCAGCTTGTGCGGGTTGAAGCGGTGGCCCGCCTCGGGGGCGTAGGGGCCGTCCACGCGATAGCCGTAGAGCTGCCCGGGAGCGATACCCCCAATCCAGACGTGCCAGATGTCGCCGGTGCGGTGCAGGTCGGGCACGAGTTCGATGCGATGGGTGGGCACGGCGGCCTCGGGCGCGTCGTAGAGCTCCAACCATACCCGTGTGGCGTGGCGGCTGAAGACGGAAAAGTTGACACCGTCATCGCGGAACTGCGGGCCGAATGGCAGAGGCAACCCGCTCTCCATCTCCAGATCATCGGACGCCGACACGTCCGGCGCGGACCCATCGGCAAGCGTCGTTAGAGCCATGGCAGTGAGGGACGTAGCGAGACGCAGCGCGCGTACGCAGGATACAAAACCCAGGCATAACGTGCCACCTGCGCGCGGGTTGCTAGGCCGGCTCGGGCACGGAGGGCTCGCCGGCGGCAGAGGCCTCCTCGGTGGCGCTCCGGTCCTCCATCCACTGCAGCAGCGCCGGCAGCACGACGAGCGCCGCCACGAGCGTCAGCGCGATGCCGAGCACGGCCAGCTCGCCGATCGACCGCAGCCCGGGGTACATCGACAGGAGGAGCCCCCCGAAGCCCACCATCGTGGTGCACGCGCTCATGGCAATGTGCTCGCCCGTCGAGCGCAGCACGCGCCGCACCGAGCCGCGCCCTTCCTCCAGGTAGCGATGCACGACGTGGATCCCGCTGTCGTCCCCAATGCCGAGCACCGTAGGCAGCACGACGAGGTTATAGAAGTTGAGCTTGAGGCCGAGCATCGGCATCAGCGCGAACATCCACAGGAAGCTGGCCGCCAGCGGAAGGAGCGCTAGCACCACCCACCGCACCCGGTGCAAAATGATGAGCTTAAACACGACGATGAACAGAACGGTGAGCCCTACCATGAGGGGCGCCTCATCAACCATCAGCCGCAGCATGTCGGAGGCCACGATGGACGTCGACCCCGCGTGGTACACGTCGCCGTCGGCCGTGCGGACGGTGCCCACGTCGTCGGCGAACTGCATGGAAAGCCGCCCATCCGACAGTCCCACCGACGGGTAGATGATAACGAGGTGGCCCACCTCGCCCGTCTTGGTCGTGAACCGCTCTTTCAGAAAATCGGGCACATCGTCGAGCGACGGGGGCGTGCGCACGCCGGCCGCGCGGCGGAGCCGCTGCAGGTCCTCGGACGTCTCACCCCGCAGGAACGGATCGTTCAGCAGCGTCCGGATGGCGGCAATCTGGTCTAGCTTCGCCTGCTGAGCGGCCGTGTCGAGCGGGAACCGGTCCTGCAGGCTCTCCACCGCGCGGATGGTGGGCGTAAGCGTATCCGCCTTCATGTGCGCCCGCAGCGCCTCCACGATGTTGGGCACGGCCTCGGCCGAGTCGGCAAGGATGTAGGCCGCGTTTCGCGTCGGCCGGTCGCTGTACACCTGCCGCGCCTTGGCCGATCGCCACGCATACTCCTCGTACCGAGGGCTGAGCTCGCCGAAGTCGTACTCGAACTGGACCTGCGGGGCCGCCCACAGCGCGCCCCCCACGGCCACCAGGCTGGCAGCAAGGACCCAGCGCGGAGCCGGAAACCGCCCGCCGGCCGACGGGTCTTCCGCAGGCGGCTGCTGCGCCGCGGGCAGGGCCGCCAACCGCAACAGCCCAGCTCGCTCGAAGAGCACGACCAGCGCGGGCAGCATCAGCGTCATCGTCACGATGGCAAACAGCAGGCCGACGCCCGCGATGAAGCCAAACTCGCTAAAGCCCCGGAAGTCGGCCAGCATCAGGATGAAGAAGGCGGCCGCCGTCGTGAGGCCGACGCCGGTGATGGCCTGCCCCGTCGTCATGAAGGTGCGCTCGGCCGCCGCCTCCACCGACCGCCCTTCGCCGCGCTCCTCGGTGTAGCGCGCGTAGAAGTGAATGCCGAAGTCGATGCCAAGGCCGAACAGCACGAGCCCGAGCGTCGAGGTCATCATGTTAAGCACGCCGAGCGTGAGGTAGGTGATGCCGAACGTCCACGCCAGGCTGGTCAGGAGCGGCACTCCGATCACGAGCGCCGTTACGGGCATCCGCGCCAGCTCGCTCAGCAGCACGCGCCGGGAAAAATGCCGGCCCGCCCGCGCCTGGTAGCCTTTGTAGAAAAAATAGAGGACGACCATCAGGAGCAGCGTCAGCACCCCGGCCCCGAACGAGCCAACCACATCATCCAGAATCATGTCGACCTCGATCATCTGGCGCATGAGCAGCCCGGCCATCGTGACCTCCATCTGCGGATGATAGGTCGCTGGCTGCAGGCTGTCGACGAGGGCCTCCAGGTCGCGGTACGCGCTCCGGATGAAGGCGATGTCGGTCTGCACGGCGCTCGGGTAGAAGCGCACGGCCAGCGCCGTCGAGTCGGCCGAGATCGGGTACTCACGGCTGACGAGCTGGCTGTAGAGCACGCCGAGCTGCTCCTCGATGCGCTCCTCGTCGGAGGCCGCGCCGCTCTCATCCTCGAGCTCGAAGTAGAACGGATTCGCCTCCAG
>JAAAPH010000444.1 GCA_009908415.1 Bacteroidota bacterium | reverse complement strand
CGATGCGAGGCGTCGGCACGCGCCGCCTCGCCGCGCAAGCGGCAACCCCGGTGCGTTCGTCTCCCTTCGGCCTGTCGGGCGTGTTTGCGCGGGATGGGAGCCGCTTCTTTGCGCGCAGCGAGCGGGGCGACTTCACCGGTACCGGGTTCGTCGAGGCGTTCGATGTTGACGCGGCGACCGGGACGCTCGGACCCGCAACGCATCGGATGACGGTCGAACCCCTGGCCGCGGCCTCGCGCGGCACCGACGAGATCGCCATCAGTGCCGACGGCAGCCGCCTATACGTTACCGATGCGCACGAAGACCGCGTGCTCGTGCTCGACCCCCACTCGCTGGCGCCGGTCGACACCATCAGCGGGCTAGGCGACGCCCCGTTTGGCATCGCCGTCGGAGGCGGCAGCTAGCACGTCGAGTGGAAGAGGCCGCCCACGGCCTTGCCCTCGGCTTGCAGCTCGTTGTAGCGCTCCACGGCCTGCTCCGTCTGTAGCACATCCACCTCCACCCCCCGCTCGTCGAGGGCGTCAAGCGTTGCGCGCTGAACCTGCAGGCGTTCGTTAATGCCTTTCGACAGAACCACCGTTTTGGCCCCGTGCTCTAGGAGCTCCTCCACGTCGGCGGGCTGAATCCCGGGGCGGTGGTGCGTGCCGGTCTCGCCCCAGTCCCACTCGCGCCCGCCGCCCGGCCACAGCTTCGCGTCCTTGAAGGCAGCGTCGCGGCCCTCAACTTCCAGGCGGCCCCAAGAGAGGTGCGTGATCCGCGGTGACGATTGCGTGGTCGTAGCCATGATGATCCCCCGTCGCCATTCGTTCGCAATGCACACTCGATCACGGATTGGTACGGTCGACCAACGCGCTGTGATTCGGCCCCGGCTCGGCTACTCGACGATGGTGCAGGTGCCCGTCTCGTAGGCCATCCGCAAGGCTTCGGTCGCGTTCTCGCGGAGCTGCTTGGGCGACTGCGCGTCCTCGCGGAGCATGGCCACCCCGATGCTGACGCCCCCCGTGAGCAGTCCGCCCACGCCATCCATCTCTTCCTGCAGCCGCTCGGCCCACGGCTCCACGTCGGTCACGTCGCCGTTGTAGAACACGCCGTAGGTCAGTTCGCCGAAGCGCTCGACCCGGCTGCGCGGCGCCGACCGCTCCAGGCGGGTGCGCAGGGCCGACTCCGCGTCGGCCACGACGGCCGTTCCCTCCTGGGCCAACCGTTCCGACTGGTTGAGGTGCACCAAGGCCAGCGCCAGCGGCGAGGACCTGCGCTGCGCGTCCTGAATCTCTTCGGCGATGATCTCGCGCCGCGGACGGGGCTTGGCGTCCTCAGCGTCCAGGGCCCTATCCGGGGCGGGCGATGGCCGGGGCGACGTCTCGGATTCGATGAGCAGCCCCAGTAAATCGGCGAAGTGGGTGATGAGCTTCTTCGCCCGCGGATGGTTGAGGTGGGTATCCGTCGCGTCGAGCACGAGAAAGTACGTCGAGGCCGCGGAGGGCGTGGGAACGGGCGCCATGGCGACCTGTGCCAGTGGAGGCGTCGTCTCGTAATAGCCCAACTGAGCCGGGTCGACCCCGTCACGCCCCACAGGTTGCACCGTTACCTCAACCTGCGTCATGTTGGCCGACAGCAGCGGATCGGTCGTCTCGAAGGTGCCCGTACGGCGAAGGGCGGCCGCGCGGCTGGCAGCCGCTTCGATCCGATAGGAGAGCGTGACGTCCTCCTGCACGAGCAGGCACGCGGCATGGCTCTCCGTCGCGGCCCGTAGCGCCTGCAGGTACGGCTGGAGCACCGGGTCGCTCTCAGACTGCTCGCCGGACGCCGCAGGCGCATCCTCGGCCTCGGGGGCCGGCGCATCCGATCCGTCATCAGCCGGTTCCGTTGCGGATGCGGGCTCCGGCTCTTGCGTAGTGCGGGTCGGAGCGCGGCCGCTGGGAGACGCGGCGTCCTCGGCGGATGCGGAGGGAGTCGACTCCGCAGGCGCTGTGGCGGCCTCGGGCGGCGGCTCCTCCGGCCCCGAGGCGGCCTCGTCCCTTGGGCGCACCTCCATGATGCCCAGCTCGCTCAGCTCGGGGTGGCGCGGGGCGGACTGCCCTTCCTCGCGCTGAAAGCGCACTGCTTCCTGGTACCGCCGCCACATCCGGACGACCACCACCACGACGGCGGCCACGAGGAGGGCCCCCGCCGCCCAGTACAGCCATATTTGATCCAGCACGAAGGCGAGCACCGCAATCACGATGGCCAAGAATATGAGGAGAATGCGCATCATAGGACGTGTCAAAAACGGCCCGCAGAGGGCCTGCAGTGGGGCGAAAATTGAGCACCAACCTATCGGCAGCGTCCGGGAAAGTCAACCACGCGCGCGCCGTCCGGCCGTTCCCCACCCCGCGTGGGGCTAGGCAACCGTCGGCAGCGGCACGAACGCATCGCCGCCGGTGGGGATGGTCGCTGCCGTGTCGGGCATGTCGACGGCGGGGAGCGTCACCGTGGTCGTCTCGCCGGGCGGCCTCGGATTCGGCTCGGCCCACAGCCGGCCGTCGTAGCTTTCCATCACGACGTGGTCGTCGCAGCGGCCCTTTACGTAGCTCCGGTTGAGGGGCACCTTGCCGAACGGCGTGTCCAGCACGTACGTGGGAATCGCAAATCCGGAGGTGCGCCCGCGGAGCGCCCGCATGATGCCCATGCCCTTCTCGATGGACGTGCGGAAGTGGGCCGTTCCGCCAATAACCTGAGCCTGATAGAGGTAATATGGGCGCACGCGCATCCGCACGAGCCCCTCGCAGAGCGCCTTCATCGTCGCGGCGTCGTCGTTGATGCCGCGGAGCAGCACCGTTTGGTTGCCGACGGGCACGCCGGCGCTTTTGAGCTTGGCGATGGCCGCAGCCGCGTCGTCGGTCAGCTCTTTCGGATGGTTGAAGTGGGTGTTGACCCAGATCGGGTGGTAGCGGGCCAGCAGGTTGCACAACGCATCCGTGATGCGGTACGGCAACTTCACGGGCATGCGCGAACCGAAACGGATGAGCTCGACGTGGTCGATTGCGCGGAGGCGGCTGAGCAGCCACTCCAGGTTGCTCTCGTTGAAGGTGAGCGGATCGCCACCCGTCAGCAGCACGTCGCGGATTTCGTCGTGCGCCGCGATGTAGTCGATGGCCTCCTGCAGTTCGCCCTTGCGCATGAAGAATGCGGCGTCGCCGACCATGCGTTTGCGGAGGCAGTAGCGGCAGTAGATCGCGCACTCCGCCGTCACGCAAAACGCCACGCGGTCCTCGTAGTTGTGGATGAGGTTTTTGACGGGCGAGTGGGCCACCTCTTCCAACGGATCGACGACGCCCACGATGTCGGGCGCCAACTCGTCGAGGTGCGGCACCACCTGCCGGCGCACCGGACCCGAGGGATCGTCCGGGTCCATGAGCCGCGCGTAGTAGGGCGTGATGTTCCAGCGGAAGACCTCTTTCGTCTTCTCGATGGCCTCCAACTCCTCCGGCGTGGGGTTTATCCAGCGATGGAGGGCCTCGGCGGTATGAATGCGATTTTGCATCTGCCACCGCCAGTCCGTCCACTTGGGATGGTTGGGCGCGGTATGTCGGTCGAGGGGCATCAGTAGTGTACTGCTATACGATCCAACATCATCGGCACAAGGAATATGGTGCGGTCACGTGCGCCTGCGACGCGTCAGAAGGCTCGCTGGCGCTCGCCGCCAATTGTTCGCTATTGCTCACGTCACTCGTTGAAATCGATACAACATGACAGCACGTGACCATCCATGACGCGAGCGCCAGCGAGCCATTTCTTATCCCACCGAAAACTCGCCGCTCAGATCCTCGCGCACCTGCACCAAGAGGTCCTTCGTCGCTTGAATGCCTTCACGCTCGCCGAGGCCCTCGCTGCCTTCGTACTCGATACCAACGTATCCGTGGTAGTCGTGCTCCAGCACGATCCGCATCATGCGTTCGAAGTCGATGTCGACCTCCTGCCCCTGCTCGTTGAAGTTGAGCGCCTTCGCACTAACGGCCTTGGCATACGGCATCAACTCCTCGACGCCCTGGTACTTGTCGTACGTCTCGTCATCGCTGATGCGGAAGTTGCCAAAGTCCGGCAGCGTGCCCACGCGCGGATGATCGGCCTGCTCCATGACGCCCGCGAGCCAGGCGCCGTTCGACGACAGCCCGCCGTGGTTCTCGACGAGCACGTTGATGTCGTAGTCGTCGGCAAACTCGCATAGCTGACGCAGCCCGTCGGCGGCGCGCTGCATCTGCTCCTCGTAGCTGCCTTCCTCCTGCGTCTCGGCGTTGACGCGGATCGAGTGGCAGCCGAGAAACTGCGCGGCCTCCACCCACTTGTGGTGATTCTCGACGGCCTGGGCCCGCTCTTGTGCGTCGGGATGGCCCAGCGCGCCCTCGCCGTCGCACATGATGAGCAGGCTGCGCACGCCGGCGTCCTCGGCGCGCTGCTTCATGTCTTGCAGGTACGCCTGATCCGTGGCCTTATCCATAAAGAACTGATTCACGTACTCGACGGCGTCGATCCCGAAGTCTTCCTTCGCGGTGCGGGCGAAGTCGAGGTTGTCCAGTTCGCCATCGAAGAGGGCCCGGTGGAGCGACCACTCGGCCAGCGAAATCTCGAACAGCGGCGTGGCTCCACGCTCCCCTCCGCTGTTGGAACCGCACCCCGCCGTCCAGAGCCCAGCGCCCAGCCCGGCCGTCAGCACGGCGGAGGTCTTCAGAAAATCACGACGATTCGAGGAAGGAGACATGAGTACAATCAGAGGTTGGTGAAAGAGTCCTGTCGGTGCCAAAGGTGTTGCTTAGGATAATGACCCCGCCCTCGTGATGCCAATCGGCGCGACCGGGCATCGGATCCGTTGTGCAGGCCGCTCCGCCTCGCCGGCATGTCGAGGGTAAGAACGCACCCTGAGCCCACCCCCATTACCGTTCGTCGCGCGACAGCACGATCGCCGTGCCGCGCGGCTCCAGGCGAAGGGCCCACGGCCCATCGACCACGGCATCGGCCACCGTAAGCTCCGTTCGCTCGTACGTCGTAGACACGGCCACGGCGTGCATGCCGGCTGCGTGCGCCGCCTCAATGCCCGCGGGGGTATCCTCGATGACGATTCCATCCGCCGGCGCCATGCCAAGCGCATCGGCCGCGCGGCGATAGACCTCCGGATCCGGCTTGCCCGCGCGCACGTCCTCGGCGGTGATGAGCACGCGCGGGATCGGGAAACCGGTGTGGCGAAGCCGGTTCTCGGCGGTGGTGCGGGTGCCGGACGTCGCGATGCCCCAGCGGCCGTCCGGCACGGCCTTCACGAGCGCGGCGGCCCCGCGGATGGCCTCCAGCCCGTCGGTGTCGTGCCCGCTGGAGGCCACCATGCGCTCCACCTCGCGGGCGGCGTCCAGCGCCGGCGCCAACGTGCGGATGGCATCGACGGTCCGGCGGCCGTGGGCGACCGCCAGCACATGCTCCGGGTCCAGGTCGTGGCGGCGCGCCCATCGGCGCCAGTGCCGCTCAACGACGGCCTGGGAATCGACGAGCACCCCGTCGAGGTCGAAGATCACAAACCGGCCCTGAAGGACGTCCATTCCGTCGCACCATGGGGGAAGGAGCAACACACAGCGTGCACCGAACGGCCGCGACGCCTCACGGCTGCGGCACGTAATCCACCACGAAAGCCTCTTCGAAGATCCCCGAGCCCATGAGCATGTCGACAAATTGCTGGTGCTCGGGATGGGGCAAGTACGCGTCCCGCGCCGCCTCGTCCTCGAAGGTGATGACGTAGACGTGGGTGAAGCCCTGATTCAGGTCTTCCGGACTATTGTTGACGCCATGTTCGAAGGACACGATGCCTGGAATTTTGTCCTGGAGCGCACGGAACGCTTCCGTGATCTCTTGGATCTCCGCGTCGGAGGCGTCCTCCGTATACTTGAACACCACGACGTGGCGGACGACCTCCTCGGCGTCGGCCGATGGCATCCCGTCAGCGGGGGACAGGGCAGCAAACACAAACAGCGCGAGACACAGCGAAAGGATGTTCATGCGAATCGTAGTTGGACGCAAATAACTGGACGGGGCCGGTCCGAACGCGAACGGCACGGCACCTCGCAATCTAGCAACGCCCCGGCGATATGTCTAGCGGCACCGCGGGACAAGCAGCAGGCTCCCCTGTCGCTTCCGGCTCCGCACGTCCCTACGGACTTACCCGGTCGAGCCCACACTCGATCCGTTCTGCCAGGAATGCGTCGTAGTCTCGGTGCATCAGCTCGGCGATGATCGCAAACGTGCCATCGGGCGCGAACGTGGGCAGCGGGTTGATTTCCAGCAACCACGGCCGGCCGTCGGCGTCGACGCGGAAGTCGGCGCGCGCGAAATCCTTGCATTCCAGCTTCTCATAGATGCGAAGCGCGTCGCGCTGCAACTGCGCCTCCAGCGCCGGCTCCAGCGTGCCGCCCAGCGTATACTCCCAGTCGCCGGCGGGCGCGCCGCGGTGCTCTAGCGCGTGCAGGCCGATGCCGGTCGTCGTCTCCACGGCGCGCTGCAACACGGGCAGGGCGTCAGGCGGGTCGTTGCCAACGACGGCCACGGTGAACTCCCCGCCCCCGGCGACGAACCCTTCCACCAGCGCGTCTTGCCGGTATGCCGTGGTGATCTGCCGTACCTGCTCGCGCAGCGCGGCGACCGTCTCCACCCGACTCTGGGCGGTGATGCCTTTGGACGTGCCCTCGTAGCGCGGCTTGACGAAGAGCGGAAACGCCGGCAGGTCGTCCGGCTCGATGGCCTGGGCACGGGAATAGACGCGATACGGGGGCGTCGGCACGTCTGCAGCCGCCGCCAGATCTTTGGTCCACGCCTTGTCGAGGCTCATCGACAGCGTGAGCGCGTCGGATCCGAGGCACGGGATGCCGGCCATCTCCAGCAGAATAGGCGCGTAGGCCTCACGATTTCGGCTGTGCGCGCCCTCGGCAATATTGATGGCAGCGTCGATGGTGAGCCCCTCGGCGAGCCGGTCCCGGAGATCGAAGGCCGTACCCACCCGGACGGGCTCGTGCCCAAGATGCTGCACGGCGCGCTCCAGCACAGCCACCGTTTCTTCCGGCTCGTACTCGGCGTCCGCGTCGGGCGGATCATCCGCTCGCCATGGATAACGATTGAAAACGTCATAGATTAATCCGATGCGCATGCGCGACGAGGCACTGAGTTTGCGAATAACGGCACATACTTATACTCTTGATAGTACACATCTACCTGTGAGACGCGCCTTCAATTTCGACCGACCACTCCGCTCATGGCCCTAGAGCAGCAAGCCCTCATCGTTCGCGCCCGTGCTACAGACGAGGAAGGGCTCGCGAAGCTGAACGTGGAGCTCCAGCGCGGATGGCGTGTGGCACAGGTTACGCCCATGGGCGGAACGGGTTTGGACGACAGCGGAGAGGCGCCGACGCCCTTCCTAGCCGCCCTCGTCATCATCGAGCGCAACTCGGATGACGAGAAGGGGCCCGTTGCCGTCGAGGCGCTCGAAAAGGTCAAGGAGGTTGAAGACGAACCAAAGGAAATCGTGGAGGAAGTGGTCGAGGAAAATGGTGCCGGCTCGCCGCCCCAGTCCGCCTCGCGATGAGGCCCATGCCGCCTGCGCGGCCCGCCCCGCGATGAGACCGCCGCGAACGCATGCACGCTCTGGGCGTAGCAGGCTGCACTCTTCCCACGGATGCGCTTCCCACGGATGCGACATGGCTTCTACAACGTGCTTCCTGCCCATCCTCCAACCATCCAACCCCGACCCTTCATCATCGACTCGTAATCGCATGTACACTTCCTTGCGCTCCTTTCTTGGTCTCGCCTACCACGACGATCGCCGCGCCTATCCCGCGCTGCTCATCGCGCTCGGCCTCCTGGTGGCCGCGCTGCCCGCTTCTTCGTTCGCCCAGGGGTTCGGCGTGTACGAGCAGGGCACGTGCACCATGGCCCGCGCCGGCGCCACTGTCGCCAGTGCCTGCGGCGATGGCTCGTCGCTGTACTTCAACCCGGCTAACCTCGCGGGGACAGAGGGTTTCACCGCCTCGGTCGGCGCCACCCTGATCGACGCCCAGGGCGAGTTTGCGTACGACTACACCAACCGGGCCCCGTATACCGGCGTGGAGGTCAACCTGCAGAACGACCCGATCCCGGTACCCCACGGGTACTTCACCTACGGGTTGACCGACCGGCTCGGCCTGGGACTTGGCCTTTATGTGCCGTATGGACTCGAAACGAACTGGCCGACGGAGCTGCCGAACGGCCAGTATTTCGACGGCGCCTTCGAGGGTTTCGAAAACCGCGTACAGGCGATTTACGTGCAACCCACCGTGGCCTATCAGGTGACGCCCCGCCTGCGCGTGGGCGGCGGCCCCATCCTGGCTATCGCGTCGGTGCAACTCAACCAGATTCAGGACCTGTCCCAGACCGGCATCCCGGGCACACCGCTCACCTTCGGCCAGTTGGGCGTGCCCTTCCACACCGCGTTCTCGCGCGCTGAACTGGAGGGCAACAACGACCTGGGCTTCGGTGCCAATGTGGGCGCGACGTTTCAGGCCACCGAGCGCCTGAATATCGCCGCCCGCTTCATGACGCCCATCACGGTGTCGTTCGACGGCGAAGCGCAATTCACGCAGATCCCCACCGGCCTCACGGTACCGACCGACCTCACGCAGGGCGGCCAGGTGCTCCTCCCGGCCGGCACGCCCATCGATGGGCTCCTGCAAACCCAGTTCTCGGGGGATGGCAGCCTGACGACGCAGGGCGTCGAGACGGAACTAACGTTTCCCTTCCAGCTCGTCGGCGGCATCAGCTTCCAGGCGACGGACAAGCTGCTTCTTCTGGCCGATTACCAGTTCACCGGCTGGTCGGCCTTCGACAAGATTCCGCTCGAGTTTGAAAAGCTGGGCGACCAGACGCGCGAGGAGGGCTACGAAAGCACACACGCCATCCGCTTCGGAGCCGACTATGACGTGCTGCCGCAACTCGCCGTGCGCGCCGGCTACCTGTACAATACGTCGGCTGCGCCCGATGAGGTGGTGACGCCGCTCCTGCCCGAAGCGGCCCGCAATCAGTTTACGGTGGGCCTCGGTTGGCATCCCACCGAGACACTGGAAATCGGCGTGGCGTACCAGCTGCTGCTACAGAATGACCGGCGTGGCCGCGTCCGCGGTGCCTTACCCGGCGAGGCCGTGACCACCGACCTGAACCAGGGGCTCTACAGCTTCGGCGCCAACCTTTTCGGTACGACTCTCACCCTGCACCTCTAGTCCATCATGCATACTTCAACGATTTCCCGACGCTTTTCCGCCGGGGCGCTTCTGGTGCTGCTTCTTGCGCTGCCCTGGCTGTCAGGGTGCGACGACGGCACGCTGAATGCCCCGGCCATCGAGAACGACCTTTTTAACAGTTATGTGGCCATCGGCAATAGCATCACGGCCGGCTTCCAGTCGGGCGGCATCAACGCCGAGACGCAGGCGGAGTCCTTCGCCGTGCTGCTGGCCAATCAGATGAACACTCCGTTCGGCGTGCCGGAAATGGCTACGCCGGGCTGCCCGCCGCCGCTGAACCAGATCTTCCCGGAGCCGCAGGTTCAGGGCGGCGATCCGGATGCCTGTGCGTTCCGCGAGGAGCAGCCGCCGCTGCGGCTGAATAACGTGGCCGTCCCGGGGGCCGCCGTTGCCGATGTGCTCACGAACACCCCGCAGGAGGGTGCTGCACCCAACCCGCTCACGCAGTTCATCTTGGGCGGCCAGACGCAGGTTGAAGCGGCCCGCGCGGCCGACCCGACCTTCGTCACGGCCTGGACTGGCAATAACGACGTCTTGGGCGCGGCCCTAGCCGGCAACCCCGCGCTGGCAACGTCCGAAGAGGACTTCACGACCCGGTACGGCACCATGCTGGACGAACTGGACGCGTTGCCGAGTCTGCAGGGCGGCGTTCTGTTCGGCGTCGTGGACGTAACGGCGATCCCCAACCTCTCAGCCGGCGCCGCCTACCTGGCCGCGAGCCAGCAGGCGCCCGCCGGAACGTTCCCGCCCAACCTCAACATCGACCCCGCCACGTGTGCACCGTCTGCCAATGGCGGTGTCGGCGACCTGATGTTGGTCCCCTTCCAGTATGGCGTGGCTCTGCTGAACGTGGCAGGCGCCCTCGCTGACCAGCTGGGCGGGGCCGCCCCCACGATTACGCTCGATTGCGCTCAGGACCTGACCGTCGAGGAGGCCGTTGGCCAGGCGTTCGGCGGCGTGAACAACATCCCGCCGAACATCCAAGCTGCCATCGCCGATGTGCGTACCGTGTCGCTGCTCCAGACGGGTGAGATCGGGACGCTCCAGACGCGCGTACAGGCCTTCAACCAGTTCATCCGTACGGAGGCCCAAGACCGCGGCTATGCGTACCTGAACGTGAACGCGATCCTGCAGCAGCCGGACATCAGCCAGCAGATCCCGCCGTTCCCGGAGCTGTTCGACAACCCGCAAACGCCCTGGGGGCCGGATCAGCCATTCGGGCCGCTCTTCAGCCTCGACGGCGTGCACCCGAGTGCAACCACGCATGTGGTGGTGGCCAACGAGGTGATCCAGCTCATCAACGAAACCTACGAGACGAACCTCCAGCCGGTACCCTCCGGCGGTTGACGGCCTGGTACTTCGTAGCGTTTTCCCTGGACCGAGCGCTTGTGCTGCCACCGCCCGGTGCGATGACCTCGCATCGGGCGGTGGCAGCGACGTGCTCATCCTGCCGTCGTATCGGCGGGGGGACGGCTCGTGTCGGCAGGCATTACGGTATCGGTGGGCGCTGCGGTATCGGCCGGCGCCGGCGGAAGGGTATCGGACGGGGCCGCCGTCGTGTCCACCGGTTCGATGTTCATGCTGTCGGCGGGCACGAGCGGCGCAGGTTGACGGCCGCGCAGCGTGATGGTGCCGTTCTCCGTACGCAGGTCGACGGTCGTGTTGCCGGCACCCAGTTGCGCCTCGAAGCGGGCTCCGGCGCCCTGCGGCTCCAGCCGCCGCGACTCGAACTGCAGGTCCTGCACGTTGATCGAACCGGCCTGCGTCTGCGCCACGATCTGCGCCGCCGCCCCCTCCGGCACCGCGAGCGTGAGGTCGCCATTCGACGTGTGCAGCTCCACCCGAGCGCTCGGAAGCAGCTGCTGCATACCGACCTGGATGCTCCCGTTCCGGATATCGACGCGCACGCTGGAAGCGGCACCGTCAACCTGCACGTTCCCGCTCTCGTGCTCGACGTCGATCGGTCCCTCCACGCCCGAGAGGGCGACGGCCCCGCTCTCATAGCGGATGCGCAGTTCGGTGTCTCGCGGCACCGTCCCCCGCATATCGACCTCGCTGCGGGCGGGCTGCTTCGAGCGCATCACGTACTCATAGCGACTGGCATCGCCGCGCTCTTCCAGTTGCAGGCCCTCCAGCACCGTGCGGGCCGCCGCATCGTCCCGACCACGGCCTCGTTCGGTGAAGGTGAGCCGGGCCACCGCGCTGTCGGTGCCATCCAACCGCACGGTGCCGTTGAACCCCGTCAACACGAGCGGGCGGCCGTTGGGAGCTACCGCACGGTTCATTTCGTTGACGACCTCGGACTGCCCGAGCACAAGGTCGCCTTCCTGCGTTTGGCTCACGTCCTGCGGCTGGTCCTGTTGGCCGCACCCCACGAGCCCGACGACCAGTACAACAACCAGCATCCAACGCAGCCGCTTCGTTTGGTCCTGCATAGCATCCTCCTCCATCCGTAATTGGGTAATGATCGAAAGCATGGGTGTCAGTGAAGAGCCACGTTTTTGACAAAGCGTCGCACGGCAAAATAGGACCCCAGCCAGCCCAGTACAATCCCCGTTCCCGCGAGCGCCAGCGGCAGGGCCGGGCCGGCCCATTGCGAGGGAATGGCCAGCGGGGGCAGCTGCTGCACGGCCAAGACGTACCCGCCCCACAGCATTCCGCCCGCGATGAGCCCCGCGATGAGCCCCTGAAGCATTCCCTCGATGATGAAGGGCCGGCGCACGAAGGCGTCGGTGGCTCCGACCAGCTTCATGGTGCGAATGAGCAGCCGCCGCGCGTAAATCGTGAGGCGGATGGTGTTGGCCACGAGGAATATGCTGGCCACCACGACCAGCACGCTCAGCACGAGGCCCCCGATCGTGATGAGGCGCAGGTTGCGCTGCACCTTGACGAGCAGGGCCTGGTTGAACACGGCCTCGTCCACCCCCTCCCACGACTGGAAGCGGGCCGCGAGCTGCTCCAGGCTATCCGGGTGCGCAAAGCCTGGCTCCACACGTACCCGGACGGAGGCTGGTAAGAAGGGCTCCTCGAAGAAGATTTCGGCGCCCTCGCCAAACTCCGTACGAAAGACGGCCTGGGCCTCCTCCTCCGATACGTACTCGGCCGAAGCCACACCCGGCGCCCGTTGCACCCGGCGGTGTAGCGCCTCGGCTTCCGCGGTCTCCACCTCCTCAACGAGAAACACCTCCATCTCGCCGACCCGCTGCCGCAGCCAGTCGGACACCTCCTGCGCTTTGTAGGCGGTCAGCCCGAACAAGCCGATCAGGAGGAGGGCCACCGTCATCGCGCTCGTCGATGCAAACGTGGCGAAGCGGGCGCGCCGAAACCCAGCCAGGCCTTCGCGAAGGCTATATGACAACGACACAGCAGATTGGTATTGTTGAGCGATCGCGCTTCGCGGATGAACATACGAAGGCGGCCGGCGAATATCGATCCCCAAGGGCGCCGTTTACGTGACCGTCTTGCCCGTCGGATACGACCCGAGCACCTTGAGCTCGGCCGTGATCTCCCCAAGGTGGTCGAGGGCGCGCTCGACCGGCTCGTCGGCGGCGCGGCCCTGCACGTCCAGGTAAAACAGATAGCGCCCCGGATGCCCCACG